>JAFLBB010000352.1 GCA_017304135.1 Acidobacteriota bacterium
TCGGTAGAGCGTATCGAGTGCGCGCGTGCCACGGTCCGGATCATCCTTGGGCGGTTCGCCGAAGAGGTCGGGCACCAGGGTTTCGAACTCGCTCGCCTTCTCGGCCCAGAACACGGTAGACGCGTCGCCGACCTGCACACGTTGGCGCGAATCGCGGCCGAGTAGATGGTTGAGTGCGGTGGTGTACGCGAAGGCGGCGGGCTTGCCGACTGGCGCGTTCGCGCCCTGCCGCTTGCCGTAGGAATTGAAGGCGTCGAGATTGAACGAAATGACATTGGCGCCAGAGGACTGTGCGCCCCACACGCCCTTGATCGCCGCGTGAGTCCGCTCCGCTGGCGCCTTCTCGCCGCTAACCAGGCAAATGGCGGCGGCAGCCTCATCGCCATACCGAGTAGCGGTGGCAAACGCTATCGCCGGGTGCTGGCAAACAAGTTCGATCTCTCCTTGCAGGCGGAAGCTCAACACGGGATTGGCTTCCAGAATTTGCGGCCAAAGCGGATCTGCGGCCAAAGCTGCAAGATCGATGGCACCGAGATAATCGCGCACCGCGGCAACGCCAGGCAACGCGGCGGCAGCCTCCGGTAGCATGTCGATACGAGCGCGAAAGGCGGCCTGCTGTTCGACAACCCGCTCCGGTTTGCCGCGCGCGTCGACGCCCAGAACGTATTCAGCGGTATCCCATAGCAGGTTGGCGGCTACGCCCGACGAGCGCTTGACCGTCGCCGGCACCAGGAAGCGTTGGCCGATCAGCTTCTTGCCCTCCTTGCGCCGCGTATCGCGGATGGGCGGCAGCCAACGGCCAACCGCGTCGATTTCGAGCACGAAGGGGATTTCCTTCTCCTCCAGTCCGAAGGCGGGCAGGCGAGCGGCTGGATCCGGGTCGACGCTCTTGCGCCGGTAGTAATCGTTGAGGGCCTGGAGGATCATCGCCGCACTCCCGCGTCTTGCCAGGCCGGCACCGCGACTACACCGTCCGCCAACTGTGCACGGAAGAAACGCGGCTGCGGATCGGCGCGGATGGTGAAATCGAGGTCGTGCAGCATCCAGCCCAGGTCGCGGCTTTCCGGGATAGGCGCGGCTTCCGCCGAGGGGTCGGCAACGTAGCGGACGCGGGCGGCAAACTCGCGGCAACCAAGATAAGGCTGGTTCACGCACTGGCCGCCTGCGGCGCGGCGCTCGAACATTGCGCGGTACTTGGCCGGTGGGCTCTGGTCGAGACGGTCGGGCAGGATGTCTAGCTCGGCATGGACACGGTAAGCCACGTCGCGCAGAAACAAGCCGGCCCGTTGCTGGCGCTCGTCCTCGATGTTGAGGGCAAGCACGCCGTCGCCGCCGTTCATCGCTGTCTGCACGTTGCGCACCGACATCACGGCACCGACTTCGTTGCGCCGCAGGTTGATCCAGCGGATCGGCTTCAGCACTTCGATACGCCGCACACGCCAGCACACCGAGGGCTTCCAGAAGATGGCCTCGAACACTGCACGGGCAGCGGACGGTGTCATCACGTCGTAGGAAACCCGCTCCACTTTCATTTCCGGACGGGTAAAGCAGGCGAAGTCGCCGGAGACTTCAATACAGTAGGGCTTCATTGCATACACCCCTTCAAAAAGGGCCAAAACGATGCGAAACAAGAAATGCGCCGACCGGAAGCGTCAAGTACCAGAGAACGATCTGAGCAAGCACAACACCCCAGGCCAGGACAAAACGGTACACTGGCTGCGCCGCCATCAGACTAAGCTCCCGAAGTAGTTTTCTCAGTTCCATGCCGCTCTCCTCGACAATCGAGTGGCGCAAATATAACATATGTTCTTAGTAATGGTCGTATGAAGAAAAAAGTTAGTTCTGCTAGTATTCCCACAGCGTCAGTTGAGCATTGCAGCGCAGCCGCTCAACTGACGAGGATTGAAACTTAGTAAGGGTAGTAATCAAGAATGGAAGGTGGGGGCGGGAAATTCCCGTCCCCCATTTCTGCTCGATAGTTTTTTGAACCATTGGCTCATAGCGCGAGACTTCCCGCCGGCAGTAGAAGATCTTCTTCGTCCAGCAAGCCAAGCACGGGGTCGTAGAGCAGATCGTTGCGCTGTACGAAACACCCGGGCTGGACTTCCGCCACATCACCCCGCAGCTGCATACGTTCCACGATCCTCCGTCGCACGGTCACGGTGCAGCGTTGCAGTGTGCGCATCAGCCAGCGTTGCGGACCCTCCTTTTCGAGTTTGCCAAGCAGTGCGTCAAGACCCGGAGAGCCGTCGTAGCGAACAAAGACCGTCGCCTGGTCTTCGTCGTCGATCAGGTGAAAATTGTCCGCAGCAGTGCGGAACTGGACGCCGAGAGTCGCGTCTGGCGTCAGGTCGCGCACAACACCCCTGGTATCGAGATTGGTACCGAAATAGAGCTGGTCGAAATAGTGCTCGAACAGCTCTGGCGCCAGCGGTTCGCCATCCCAAGTCTGCAGTACCGATAGGCAGGCATCCTCGGCCTGACGCAAAAAGCCGGAAGGCGAGCGATTT
>JAFLBB010000353.1 GCA_017304135.1 Acidobacteriota bacterium
GCGTGGCCTTCGGCGCCGTCGGCCACGATCGTCAGGATCGAGGACCGCACCTGACGCGGCGCGCGGCTCGGATGGGTATGGCCATCCTCATCCTTCTCGGTATGGACCGTATGACGGAACGTCGTCACCCTGACGTCGGTGATGATCATGGTCCGACCCCCATCCGCTACGGAACGCGCTGCGGATCGCCGTCGAATTCGCGGCTCGCGAACCAGGCCCCGTAGAATTGCGCCGCGATCGGATCCTCGTCGCCTTTTTCCCCGACCAGACGCCCCGCGAAGGCTTCCGATTCGTCGCGGGGGTCGTAGCCGGCGAGGACCTGAAGGGTGAGGGCGCAGTCGTGGGGCGTGGGGGCGAGGGGGCCCATGTGGTCGAGGGTGAAGTCGAGGGGGAGGACGCCGTAGCGGGAGACGCGGCCGGTGGTGGGTTTGAGGCCCGAGGTTCCGCAGAAGGAAGCGGGGATGCGGATGGAGCCGCCGGTGTCGGAGCCCATGGCCATGAGGACCACGCCCGAGGCGACGGCGACGCCGGAACCGCCGCTGGAGCCGCCGGGGATGCGGGTGAGGTCGTGCGAGTTGCGGACAGGACCAAAGTGGGGGTTGTTGCAGGTAATGCCGTAGGCGAACTCCTGCATGTGGGTTTTACCGATGATGACGGCTCCGGCGGCGCGGAGGCGTTCGACGACGGCGGCGTCATGATCGGGGATGTGGTTGGCGAGGATGCGCGAGCCGCAGGTGGTGGGGGTGCCCTTGGTGCAGAAGACATCCTTAACGGCGACGGGGATGCCGTGGAGGGGGGAGAGCGGTTCGCCTGCGGCGAGGGCGGCATCGCAGGCGGCGGCATCGGCGAGGGCCTGCTCTTCCATCATGGCGAGGAAGAGGTTGGTGCGGGGCTGTTCGGCGGCGGCGGCGGCGAGGGAGAGCTTGGTGAGTTCGACGGCGGAGATGCGGCGTTCGCGGAGGGCAACACCGGCCTCGGCGATGGTGCGGAAGGGGAGGCGGGCGCTCATACGGTCCACTCCGTGGGAAGGGAGAGGGTGTAGGCGGGCTCGGTTTCGTCGGCAAGGGTGGCGACGAGGGGGCGGAAGGCGGTTTCGAGGGAATCGAGGGGTGTGACGACGCCGTCGAGTTCGGCTTCGGGGATGTCGGGGGCGAGCGCGGCGGCCAGCTTGCGGTAATCTCTCGGCGTGCGGTCCATGGAGTGCTATTGTAAGTCGGGAATGGCGCTGCAGTCTGTCACAGTCATCTTAATTTCGGGCATGTCGGGCTCGGGCAAGAGCGAATTGTCATCGGCGTTGCGGCACAGGCTGGCGGGGTCGGCGATTTTGCACCTGGACGGCTACTATCTGCCGTTGACGCATCTGAGCTGGGAGGAGCGGGCGAGGACGAATTTCGATCATCCGGATTCGCTGGACTGGCCACTCATGCGCGAGCATCTGGCGGAGTTAAAGGCGGGGCGGGCCATCGAGGTTCCGGTCTACAACTTTGCCCAGCATGACCGCGAGCCGTACACGCAGCGGCTGGAGGCGGGGCAGTTCGTGATTGCCGAGGGATTGCTGGCGTTGAGCGATGGCGCGCTGCGGGAGCTGGCGGATCTGATGGTGTATGTGGACACGCCGCCGGAGGAGTGTTTGCGGCGGCGGGTGGCGCGCGATGTGGCTGAGCGGGGGCGGACGGCGGAGTCGGTGGTGGAGCAGTGGGAGAAGACGGTGTGGCCGATGGCGCGGGAGTATATTCTGCCGTCGCGGCGATGGGCGCAGCTTTCCGTGAGCGGCGAGCAGGCGTTGGAAGAGACTTCGGAGTTGGTGATCCGGGAACTGGAGATGGTGATCTCATGAATCGACGCGAACATTTGCGGGTGCTGGCGGGTGGGGCGGCGAGTGCGGCGGGAGCGGCGGCGAGCCTGGCGGCGCCGGCGCAAACGGGGACGAAGCCGCCGAACATCCTCTTCCTCTTTACGGACGATCAGCGCTTTTCGACGCTGAATGCCCTGACCAATCCCGAGGTGCGGACGCCGACGATGGATGGGCTGGTGCGGCGCGGAACGGCGTTCACGCGGGCCGGCATCATGGGCGGGACGGTGGGGGCGGTGTGCGCGCCGAGCCGGGCGATGCTGATGACGGGGCAGACGCTGTTCCATGTGCACCACAACATCATTGACCCGAAGTCGCCCGTGGAGAAGCGGCGGCCATTTGATCTGTGGCCGGAGCTGTTGCGGAAGCGCGGCTATGAGACCTTTGCGACGGGCAAGTGGCACAACGGGGAGAAGCTGTGGGCGCGTTGTTTCAGCAAGGGCGAGAACATCATGTTCGGCGGCATGTCGGACCACTTGCAGGTACCGGTGGCCGATTTCGATGCGTCGGGCGAGTTTCCGCGCAACAAACGGTACATCGCGAAGGGTTTCTCGAGCCGGATTTTCAGCGATTCGGCGATCAACTTTTTGAAGAGCCAGAAGGGCGACAAGCCGTTTGCGGCCTATGTGGCGTTCACCTCGCCGCATGATCCGCGG
>JAFLBB010000037.1 GCA_017304135.1 Acidobacteriota bacterium
TGGATGAGGTCGACCTGTTCCGCGCCGAAGGGGAAATCGTCTGGATTATGGCCGGCGACAAGAGGTACATGGCCACGCAGACCTTGCGTGAGATTGAAAAGGTCCTGGAAGGCACCTCGTTCCGCCGCGTGCACCGCAGCGCGCTGGTCAATTGCGGCCATGTACGCCGCATTTCGAGCATCAGCAGCCAGCGTTGGCTGCTCACGCTCGACAATGCCCACGAGGTGGTGGCCAGCAAGCGGCTGGGCTCGGCGGTACGGGAATTGCTGCGCCGCTAGCAACCGCCCCGCCCGACCGCCCCCGGCTCTCACCAGCCCAACTTCAGCCCAAGCTGGATCTGGCGCGGATTGCTTCCGGCCAGCGTGCCCGTCACCCGCCCGAACCGAGCGTCGCTCAACACCGCCACCGGTGGCCCGAAGATGGCCCGGTTGAAGATGTTGAAGAAGTTCGCCTCAAAGCTCAACCGCGCCTGCTCGCGCACGGTGAACTTCTTGATCACCGATAGATCATAGAAATACACATTCGGGCCAAACAGCGCGTTGCGGCGTGTTGCGGCATAGGGATCGAGCACATTGGCCGGAGTGCCCAGCCGCAAATCCGCCTCGCTCTTCGGCAGCCAGAACTGCGTCTTGTCGTAGGTCCCCGCGGCGTAGAGGTCCTCCAGTGTCCCCTGCTTGAGCGCCGGCCGCGGGCTGGTCGTGATGCCCACATCGGCATAGTCGACGCCCGAACTCAAATACACAGGCAGCGCCGTCCGCATCTGCGCGAAACCGGCCAGTGAGAACCCGCCGGCAATCGCCTCCAGTGCTCGCGGCATCTGGTTGCCCCAGCGCCGTCCTCGCCCAACCGGCACCTCGACAACATGGCTGATCGTCAGGTTGTGCCTGACGTTGAAATCGGAGTTTCCCCGCTCGGCCAGGATGGGCCGAGCCACCCAACTCTGCGCATCGCCCTGGAACCCCGCCGCCGGCGTGCCCTTCAGGTTGATCAGGGAAGGGAATTGCGCCAGCCCTGGCGCGGCGTTGCGGATCGAGTTGTCGCCCACGTCCTGCGAATAGGTGTCCACTGAGTTGCCATAGGTATAGGCGACCGTGAAATCGATGCCCCGTGAGAAACGGTGACGCGCGAACATCTGCAGCGAATGGTAGATCGAGTCGCCGCTGTTGTCCGTGTAGCGGTAGCGCGAGTAGCGCGGATCGGGCCGCGCCGCCTGCGGAACGCTACCCAGGCCGTTCGGTTCGGTCCAGCGATATAGTCCGGTGGCCCGCAAGCCCACATAGGCCACGGTGAGGCTGGTCTGTGCCGCCAGTTTGCGCTCTACCGCGGCGTTGAAGCGATGCGTCGTCGGGCTGCGCAATCCGGGATCGATCACTCGCTGCTGCGGAGGCGTGTCCGTGCGTAGGGGAATCTGCGCGCGCGAAGGAAAGGCCAGGTTGGTGAAGATGCTGGAGTGGGCGTAGGGCGAGTTCAACACGCCAAAATCGAACAGCCGCTGGAAGAACCGGTCCGTGTAGACGCCCCAGGCCGCGCGCATCACCGTGTGCCCCCTGCCGTTCACATCCCAGGCCAGGCCAAGCCTCGGCTGCCAGTTGTTCCAATCGGTGTTGAACAACTGCCGCCCCGGACCAACGCTAAACATGGCGTTGGCGCGCGGCCCGTTGGTGAAGGGGCTGATCCCCGGCACGGGTTTGCCCGACGAATCCACGGCATAGAGATTGCCCTGATAGTTCCCCACCACGCCGATCGCACCAGCCGGACTGAACCGCACGCCGGCGTTCAGCGTAAGCCCGGCCCGCCAGCGGAAATCGGCCTGCGTGAAGTACTCCTGCTCGGTGGCGCGCCAGCCGCGCTGCGGCGTCGACGGGCCGCCGTTCACGCCATAAAGCGTCGTGTTCAACTCTGTCACGATCGCCTCGGCCTGGTTCGGCGCCGAACCGAGGTACCCGTTGTTCCCCACCAGCCCTGTGAACTGCATAAACGAGGCGTTGCTCACCAGGATGTTGTTCACGATCAGCCGGCGCACATCGAGCCCCGACCGCAGCGTCAACCGCCCCCGGCTCCAGGAATGCATCAAACTGCCCTGCGGCACCGTCTGGTTGTCCATCAGCCCCAGCGAGCGCGGAATGATCATCGGGCTCAGCGAAGTGCCGTTGGCGCGGATCTGCAGACCCAGTTGGGCATCCACGCCGAAGTCAACCAGCGACTGCTCTAGCGGATCGCGCGGCGCGTCGAAGATCCGCGACCGTAACAGGCTGCCCCGGCCCTCCAGCGTTTGCGCCGGGCTCAGAATGTAGACAAACTGCGCCGTGCCCGACTGCCAGCGCCGCCGGCTGTCCTCCACCACTCCGGCCACCGCGCGCTGGTTGATGCTGGCAAACGGCTGCGCGAAGGCGTAGCGACCATTCACTGAGAGGCGATCCGTCAGCCGGTGGTCCGTGCGAATCAGGAACGCATCCTGCGACACATCGCGTGTGTTCGTCGTCGAGAGCAACACCGAGCCCGCCTCGCCATCGGCGAGGTTATTGTTGAACAGCGCCGTTGGAAACCCGGCCGCCAGCGCCGCCGTCCGCTCGGCCGCCGTTAGCACGCTGAAACTCCCCGCCGGATTTCCTGTTGCCGGCACTACGCCGCGATCAATATAGAACAGCCTCATCAACCTGCCAAACTGCCCCGGCATCTGGCTCAGCAATGCCGCGTTGGGCACCGTCGCCGACGCCGTCTGCTCCAGCTTCTGCCGGAAGCCCTCGAAGTTACCGAAGAAGAAGTGGCGGTTCCGCACCACAGGGCCACCGATGGACCCGCCAAACAGATTCTGCTTGAACGGCGGCGTCACGCTGCGCCGCGAGCCATCCTGGGCGAAGAACGGACCGTAGTTGAAATAGTCCCGCGCATCCATCTGGTTGTTGCGCAGGTAGTGGTAGAGCGAGCCGTGAATCTCGTTGGAGCCCGACTTGGTGATGATGTTCACCTGCGCCCCCGAGCCGCGTCCAAAACTCGCGTCGGCGTTCGACGTGATGATGCCGAACTCCTGCACCGCCTCGGTCGACACCAGGTTCGGCGAGGCGCCATTGAATTCCGCCGCGCCGCCGCCTCCCAGCGACAATCCGTTCGATCCCCGCTCGTCATTCGCCGAGGCCCCATCCACGGTGTAATTGTTGGCGACCGGCCGAGCTCCGCTCACCGACGGATTGTTCGGGCTGCCGCCGGCGATACCGGGCGCCAGCAGAATCAATTTTGCGAAGTTCTCCCCGTTCAAGGGCAGCTCGCGCACACGCCGCTCATCGACGCGGCCGGCGATCTCGGTCCGCTGGCTCTGCACAATCGATCCGTCGGCCACCACCGTGATCAACTCCGCCGTCTCGCCCAGCACCATTGCCAGGTCCACCGAAGCCGTCTCATTCACGGCCACCTCCAGCCCCTCCCGCACCAGTTTGCGGAACCCAGCCCTCTCCGCCGTGGCGCGGTACCGTCCCGGTACCAGGCGCGCAAATTGAAATCCGCCCTCGCCGTCGCTTTCCGCCATCTGCTCCGCGCCGGTGCCCATATGGACAAGGCTCAGCGCAACGCCGGGTACTCCCAAGCCGTTGGGGTCCAGCAGGCGTCCTCGCAACGATCCGTGGATGGCGGATTGCCCTTGCAGCGCCGCCGCCAGACAGATAGCAAGAACGAAGCGAGCCAGTACGTGCATTCCTAGCACTCTGCCGCCTTGTGCTCCGCCGCGCACCTGAATTCCCACCAGCGGGCTGGTCCGGCCCGCAAGCGATTGCCGTGTCCCAGCAACCGAACCGAATCCGTCCAGGCTGACGGATCCTCTTCCCGTCCCGCTCGCCGCCGGAATGACACCGCTCGCCCGTTGATCCGGTCCCTATATCATGCCGGAGTCAGTTCCTCCCTCCTGTTCCTCGTACACTACTCCCACCCATCATGCTGGAAGCGCAGAATCTCTCCAAGACTTACAGCGGAACCCCGGCGCTGCACCCTCTCAGCCTGAAGATCGAACCCGGCGAAGTCTACTGCCTGCTCGGCGCTAACGGCGCAGGCAAGACCACCACCATCAACCTGTTCCTCAACTTCATTGAACCCACCTCGGGCACGGCTCTCGTCAATGGCCTCGATGTCGTCCAACAGCCGCTGGAGTCAAAGCGGCGCCTCGCCTACATCCCCGAACAGGTCATGCTCTACCGCAACCTCACGGGCCTGGAAAATCTCGAATACTTCACCGCGCTTGGCTCCACGGAGACCTTCTCCAAAGGCCAGTTGCTCGCCTTCCTCGATGAGGCCGGCCTGCCCGCCGGCGCCGCCGAAAAGCGCGTCTCCACTTACTCCAAAGGCATGCGGCAAAAGGTCGGCATCGCCATCGCCTCGGCCAAGGGCGCCAAGGCCCTCCTGCTCGATGAGCCCACATCGGGACTCGATCCCAAGGCATCCAACGAATTCTCGGCTCTGCTCAAACGGCTCAGCGACGGCGGCGCGGCCATCCTCATGGCCACCCACGACCTGTTTCGCGCCAAGGAAACCGGCACCCGCGTCGGCATCATGAAACACGGCCGCATGATGGCCGAACTGCGCACCGAGGAGTTCGGCCACGCCGACCTCGAACGCGTCTACCTCGAACACATGCACGACTAGGAGACCGCCATGCTGGCAACGATCGTACGCAAAGAGTTCACCGAAATGATGCGCGACGGCCGCTTCCGCTCTTCCGCCGCCATCACCATGGCGCTGCTGCTGGGAGCGTTCGCACTGGGCTGGCAACACTACTCCGAAGTGAACGCCCAACACGAGGCCGCCCGCAAGTCCACGCGACAGGACTGGCTGCATCAGGGCGACAAGAACCCGCACTCGGCCGCCCACTACGGCGTCTATGCCTTCAAGCCCAAGATGCCTCTCTCGCTTGTCGATCACGGCGTCGACCCCTACGTCGGCGTCGCCAGCTGGCTCGAGGCGCACAAGCAAAACGAGTTCCGCTTCAAGCCCGCCCAGGACGCCACGGCCATTCAGCGGCTCGGCGAGATGACCGGCGCCACCGTGCTGCAACTGCTCATCCCGATGCTCATCGTCCTGCTCACCTTCCCCGCCTTCTCATCCGAACGGGAACAGGGCACGTTGCGACAACTGCTCAGTCTCGGTGTGCGCCCTGCCCAACTGGCCTGGGGCAAGGCGCTCGGCATCGCGCTGGCTCTCTCGGTCCTCCTCGTGCCTGCCACGCTGCTCGGTTCAGCGGCGCTGGCGTTGTCAGCCGACCAGGGCGCGATGGCCGCCTCCTGGCCGCGGGCGGCCATCATGGCCCTGGGCTACCTGGCCTACTTCGCCTTCTTCGTCGCCATCTCCCTGGCCGTTTCGGCCGTCGCTCCCTCGTCACGCTTCGCCCTGGTCGCTCTGCTCGGCGTCTGGATCTTCAACGGCCTCGTCGTGCCCAAGGCCGTCTCCGATATCGCCCGCCTGCTCCACCCCACTCCCTCGGCCATGGAGTTTGCCCGCCAGATCGAACATGACATCGAAAACGGCATCAACGGCCACGACACCACCGACCAGCGCGCCGAGGAGCTTAAGCAACGCCTCCTCAAGCAATACAACGTCGACAGCGTGGAGAAACTGCCTGTCAACTTCAACGGCATCCGCATGCAGGAAGGCGAAGAGCACGGCAACGATGTCTTCGACAAACACTACACGGCTCTCTGGCAGACCTTCGAACGCCAGCGCCAGGTGCATGAGCTTGCCGCGCTCGCTGCCCCCGTTCTGGCCGTGCGCTCACTCTCCATGTCCATGGCCGGCACCGACTTTGCCCAGCACGCGCACTTCGCCAAGGCCGCTGAAGAGTACCGCCGCGTTCTCAATCGCAAGATGAACCTCGAAATCGCCCACCACCAGAAACCCGACGACTCCGGCTTCACCCGTGGCGAGGACTTCTGGGCCACCATGCCGGACTTTCAATACACCGCTCCGGACCTCGCCTGGATCCTCTCCCGCCAGCGGCTCAGCCTGGCCCTGCTCGCCGGCTGGATGGTGGCTTCGCTCGTCGCCATGGCCGCCGCCGCCGGAAAGATGAGGGTCTAAGGCATGCTGTTCAACATCATCCGTAACGACTGGCGCAACCTCCGCGCCGACCGCTCACTCTGGATCATCGGCGCGCTCCTGGCCGTCCTCATCGGCTATGGCGTCCACAACGGCGGCGCCTGGGTTCGATTTCAGCAGGACACCCTGACGCAGGCCGCCGAGGAAGAAGCCGGCCGCCTCACCCTCATCAAAACCAGCATCGAGTCGGCCAACGCCGGCCGCGCCAACCCGCCCTCCTGGCGCGACCCCCGCAACCCGTTTGCCGTCGGCAACACCCAGGCCGCCCACTACGTCTCCATGCCCCCCGCGCCGCTGGCCGCCCTCGCCGTCGGGCAAAGCGATCTGCTTCCCTACTACTTCAAGCTCTCGCTGAAGAGCCGCGACACGCTGCTCGGCAATGATGAGATAGAAAACCCGGTTCACCTCCTCTCCGGCCGCTTTGACCTCGCCTTCGTCATCATCTACCTCTTCCCGCTTCTCGTGCTCGCCTTGAGCTACAACCTTATCTCCAGCGAAAAGGAGGATGGAACCCTCGCCATGACGCTCTCCCAACCCGTTAGGCTGGGAACTCTCGCCTGGGGCAAGGCCGGCTTCCGCGCCCTGTTCATCCTGGCTTTGTCCACGCTCATCTCACTGGCCGGCACGCTGGCCAGTGGTGTGAACCTCTCCGCCGCCGGCGCCTCGCCGCGCTTCCTGCTCTGGGTCGCCGTCGTTGCCGCCTATGGAGCCTTCTGGTTCGCCGCCGCCGTTGCCGTCAATGCCCTCGGCAGAAGTTCGGCCACCAATGCCATCGCCCTGGCCGGCTTGTGGCTGGGCTTCGTTCTGCTCATCCCCGCTCTTCTTAACGTCACAGTGAAGGCGCTCCACCCCGTTCCCTCACGGGTCGAGCTCATCCAGGCCATGCGCGTGGCCTCCGACGACATCACCCGGCAGCGCAGCCAGCTCATGGCCAAATACCTCGAAGACCACCCCGAGTTCGCCGCCGCCACTGACGACTCCATGGCCCAGTACGCCATCCGCACGGCCGCCATCCTCGACGAGTTGGACCGCCGCGTCCAGCCCGTGCTCGCCACCTTCGACGAGCAACTCACGCTCCAACAGGCCATGGTCGACCGCTACCGCTTCCTCTCGCCCGCCATCCTCGTGCAGTCGGCGCTCTATGACCTCGCCGGCACCAACCTCTACCGCTACCGCCACTTCCTCCACCTCACCGAGCAGTTCCACGCCGCCTGGCGCACACACTTCGAGCCGCTCATCGCCAGGAACGTCCGGCTCACGCCCGCCCACATCAACTCCCTGCCTCGCTTCCACTTCCAGGAGGAGCCCTTCCAGGCTGTCTTCACTCGCACCACGGCCGCTCTGGCAGGCCTCGGCCTCAGCGCCCTGCTCGCAGCCGCGCTCTCCGCCTGGTGGCTGCGGCGCTACCCCGTCGCCGCGTAAGGAGCACCCTCTGCGGCACGCCCTTCCCTTCGCACTGCGCCAACTCCGCGCCGCGCCCTGGTTCGCCTTCGCCGTCGTCATCACGCTGGGCCTCGGCATCGGCGTCAACACGGCCGTCTTCAGCTTCGTGCACGCGCTCCTTCTGCGCCCGCTCCCCTACCCGCAAGCAGGCCGCATCGTCACCATTGAATCCCTGCGCGGCGGCCAGCCGGGCAAGCTCACCCCGCGCGAATGGGAAGAACTTTCGCGCGACAAGGCAATCTTCGGTAGCGTCGCCGGCTGGTATCCCAGCCAGTACAACTACGCCGAGGACGGCCAGCCCGCCGTCTTCACCGCCTGCATGACCACGGCCAGCCTGTTCGACGTCTTCCGCCTTCCGCCCGCGCATGGCGCCGCCTGGGACGACGCCCAACACCGCCGCACCAACCCTGTCCTGGTGATGAGCGATGCGCTGTGGCGGAAACGCTTCGCCGCCAATCCCGCCCTCGTCGGCCGCACCCTCTCGCTCGACTTCGCCCCCTACCGCGTCACCGGCATCGCCTCTCCCGCATTCGACTTCCCCGCCGGCATCGACCTCTACCGCGCGGCGAATCTGGGCGGAGCGCAGAACTGGGAGGTGCGCAGCCTCTTCATCGTCGCCCGCCTCCAGCCGGCCGTCTCCAACGAACAGGCGGCGCAATCCCTCAAGGCCTTTGCCGCTCGCATGGAAGCCGATTTCCCAGCCACCAATCGCGGCGTCGGCTTCCGCGTCACGCCGCTTCGCGAATCCCTGATCGGCCCGGTCAAGTCGTACCTGCTCCTCACCCTCGGCCTCTCCGCAGCCGTCCTCTTGATCGCCGTCGTCAACGTGGCCAATCTCATGCTCTCGCGCGGCCTGGCGCGGCACAAGGAAATCGTCATCCGCGCCGCCCTCGGCGCCACACCGTTCCGGCTCGCCGCTGAACTGCTCCGCGAAGGCCTCCTGCTCTCCCTGCTCGGCTGCGCCGCCGGAGTTGCTCTGGCCAATTGGTGGATGTCGCTGCTGAAGACTATGCTGCGCCTCAACCTGCCCGCCTGGATGGACGTCCACCTCGACGCCCGCGTGCTTCTCTTCGCGCTGCTTGTCTCCCTCACCACCGGCGCGGTGGTGACGCTGGTTCCGGCGCTCTCCGCGGCCCGCACCGACCTCACCTCCGTGCTCGGCGAGGGTTCGCGCGGCTCCTCGAGCGGTGTCGCGCAGTCACGTCTTCGCGCCGCCCTGGTTGTGTCTGAACTCGCCCTGGCCACCACGCTGCTCATCGTCGCCGCCCTGCTCGTCATCAGCTACCAGCGCCTGCAGCGCGTCGACCCCGGCTTCCAGCCCGCCCGCCTGCTCACCTTCCATACCGACCCGCCCTGGTCGCGCTACAACACCGCCGGGCAAACCTCGCTCTTCTACAGGCTCGCCCTCGAAAAACTGAACGCGCTGCCCGGCGTGGAAGCCGCCTCCAACCACAGCCTCCCGCTGGCCACCAACCAGAACTACGGCAAGCCGGTGATGGAAGCCGAAGGCCAGGGCCTCGAACAAATCGAGCGGAACCCCTATGTCAACGTGCAAATCGTCAGCCCGAACTACTTCCGCGTGATGGGTGTTCCCATGAGGCAGGGCCGCGCCTTCTCCTCCGAAGATCACCTGGAGTCCACCCCGGTGGCGATTCTCAGCCGCCCCCTGGCAAACCGCCTCTTTGGCCCCGGGAATCCCACCGGCAAGCGAGTCCGCATGCGCGGCCTGCTCGGTTCGCTCACCGATTCGCAGCAATCCTGGTTCACCGTCATCGGCGTGGCCGAAGGCGTCCGCGGCGATAGCCTTCTCGCGCCGCCAAGCATGGACGTCTATCTCTCCGATCAGCAGCAGTTCGCCGGCGACTCGTTCTTCGTGCTCCGATCCACGCGTCCGGCCTTCGAACTGGAGCGGGAAGCCTCCCGCGCCATCCGCCAGGTCGACCCGTCCCAGCCCATCTTCGATGTCCGCACCATGGACGAACGCATCCAGGACGGCGTCTGGCAGCGCCGCCTGGCCGGCCGCCTCAGCCTGCTCTTCGGCGCCCTGGCCATCCTGCTTGCAGGCGTTGGTGTCTACAGCGTCCTCGCTTACGGTGTGTCGCGGCGCAAACGGGAAATGGGCATTCGCCTCGCCCTCGGCGCCACTCCAGGACAGGTTCGGCGCGCCGTGCTCGCCCAAGGGCTCCGGCTGGCCCTTCTGGGCGCGGCTGCCGGAGCGGCCATGGCCGCCGTCCTCGGCGGAGCCCTCGGCTCGTTGCTCCACGCCACCCATCCCTGGGATGCGACGGTCTATGCGGCCGCCATAGCCCTGGTCTCCGGCCTCAGCGCCCTCGCCTGTTACCTCCCCGCCCGCCGCGCCTCCGAGGCCGATCCCTCCGCCACCCTCCGCCAGGAATAACGGCCCGGCGCAATGGCCGCCTCGAAGCCGGATCACTCCGCCGCCGCTCCGCTGGCCGCCCCTGCTCCCCCGCATACCTCCTTCCTCGCGCCGCTCACCGCCCGGCACTCGTCATCGCCCGCCGCTTCGGTCATGCTGTCCACACCGGCCATGCACTACCTTCCCTTCGCACTCCGTGCCGCGCGCTCCCAGGCCGGCTTCTCGGCGCTCATCGTCTTCATCGTCGCCCTCACCACCGGTTCCGCCACCGCCGTCTTCAGCCTCCTCGACGCCGCCCTCCTGCGGCCGTTCCCTTACCGACAGCCCGACCGGCTCGTGCGCCTGGAAAACCTCCACCCCCGCGACAAAGGCGCCGCCGGCAACGTCTCGCTCTACGACTTCGAGGATTACCGCCGCCGCGCCCGCTCGCTCTCCTCGGCCGCCGCCTACATGAGCTGGTCCAATCCGCTCACCGGCGCCGGGCCCGCTCGCTCCGTCCGCATGACCTTCGTCTCCTCCGGCATCTTCGAAATGCTGGGCGCGCAACCCGTCCTTGGCCGCGTCTTCCATCGCTCCGAGGATGTCTACGGCGGCCCGGTGCTGAAAGCCGTCATCGGCTACGGCCTCTGGCAACAGATCTTTGGCGGACAGTCCCACGCCCTCGGCAAGACCATTCAACTCCGCGGCCAGCCCTATGAAGTCATCGGCGTGATGCCTCCTGGCTTCGGCTTTCCTGACCGCGCTCAAGTTTGGGTTCCCCTTATGGCCCGCTACGGCGCCTATAAGGATGAGTGGTGGAAGCGCCGCGACGCGCGCGTCCATCAGGTGATCGCCCGCCTCGGCGACGGTGTCTCCCTGGAGCAGGCCAATGCCGAGATCTCCTCCATCGCCGCCGCCCTGCGCCAGGAACACCCCGAACAGAACCTCGACGCTCACGCCCGCCTCCTCTCCCTGCGCGAAGCCGAAACCTCCGCCGTGCGTCCCTATCTCGGCCTCGTCTCCGGCGCCGCCCTGCTGCTGCTGGCTCTCGGCTGCCTCAACGTGGCCGGGCTTCTTGTCGCTCGCGCCGCCTCGCGCGAACGCGAAACCGCCGTCCGCCTGGCCCTCGGCGCCCACCGCCGCCACCTCGTGGCGCAGCTCCTCGCCGACGCCCTGCTGCTCAGCCTCGCCGGCGCAGCCCTCGGAGCAGGCCTTGCCTGGGCCGCCATCCGCATCTTCCTCCGCCTGCTTCCCGCCGACGTCCCAGGGTGGATGCGTTTGGAACTCGACTACCGCGTTCTCGCCTTCGCCGTCGCTGCCGCCGTCGTCACCGCCGTCGTCTCCATCCTCCTGCCTTCGGCCCACCAGTTTCGTGCCAACCTCAACGATGTCCTCAAACAGGGCATGCGCGGATCCTCCGGCGGCGGCGCTCTGGCCGCCTTCGCCCGCCGCGGCCTTGTTGTCGCCCAACTCGCCCTCTCGCTCGTCCTGCTGGCTGGCGCCGGACTCATGGTCCGCTCCTTCCAGAAGGCCATGTCCACCGATCCCGGACTGCGCCCCGACAACCTCCTCGTCGTCGAGTCAGGCCGCTTCGTCCCCAATGTCACCCGCCACTCCGCCGTGGCCGCCTACTCCAACGTCTACCGCCGCCTCCAGCTTGCCCTGTCGGAGATCTCCGGAGTCCTTTCGGCCAGCGCCGCCGGCACCATCCCCTTCATGGGCAAGGCCGAGATGCGCCCGCAATTTGAGATCTTCACCCTCCGCCGCGCCACGCGCGATCAGGCCTTCCATCTCCCCATGACCGGCGCCGACATCCTGCCCGGCTACTTCGCGACCATGGGCATTCCTCTTCTGGAAGGCCGCGACTTCAATGAGAACGATGGCCTCGATGCCCCTCCCGTCCTCATCATCAGCAAACGCACTGCCGAGGCGCTGTTCCCCGGTCAAAACGCCGTCGGCCAGAAGATCCGCTTCGGCATCGACCAGGACTACGACCCCTGGTCCACCGTCATCGGCGTCGTCGGCAACATCCGCGTCAACGCCGCCGAACGCGAACCCGGACACGAGATCTACTGGTCCTACCGCCAGTATCCCGGCCCCGGCTTCCGCTTCGTCATCCGCACCGCGTCTGACCCCATGGCCCTGGCGCCCGTCATCCGCGCGGCGCTTCAATCCACCGATCCTGACACCTCCATCGAACGCGTCGCCACCATGCAGTCGCTCATGGCCGAAAGCGTCTGGCAACGGCGCCTGTGGGGCGCTGTTCTCACCGCCTTTGCCGCCGTCGCGCTCCTGCTCTCCCTCACCGGGCTCTATGGCGTCATCAGCCACTCCGTGGCCCAGCGCCGCAAGGAAATCGGCATCCGCATGGCCATCGGCGCGCGGAGCAGTCAGGTGCTCGTATGGGTTCTGCGCGGCGGTCTGGCCATCGCGCTCTCAGGAGCCGCGCTGGGCCTCGCCATCGCCTTGCCCCTGAGCCGGCTCCTCGGCGATCTCCTCTTCGGCATCTCGGCCTACGACCTGCCCGCCTACCTCGCTTCCGTCGCCGCCATGGTGCTGGCCGGTGTCGCCGCCAGCATCGTCCCCGCCCTCCGCGCCAGCCGCTCCGATCCTGTCCTCTCCCTGCGCCAGGATGGCTAGACGCGTGCCAGTCGCCGGCTAAACGCTGGCCGCGCTCTCCGCCGTCTCCACCACTTCCCACGGCGGAAAGTAGTCGTCCAGCGCCTCCCACACTTCCACCGGTTGCTCCAGCTCCTCCGCCGTCAGCAGGCAGGCATCCAACGCCGCGGTCATCGCCGCCCGGTCCAGTCCCGTTCCAATGAACACGATCTCCTGCCGCCGGTCGCCCACCTTTTCGTCCCACAGCGAACGAATCTCCTGTACGGCCTCCTCGTCCTGCGGCCACTCGGCGCGGTCCACGCAGGCATACCAGAAGCCGCCCGGCTCAATGGAGACCGCGATCCCGGCCAGCGAGAAGACGCCCACAATCGCCGGCCTCGACGCCAGCCATAGAAATCCCTTCGCCCGCAGCACGCCCTCCGGTTGGTGCTCCAACCACTCCGCTAGCTTTTTCGGGTGAAACGGCCGCCGCGCCCGGTACACAAAGCTCGAAATGCCATACTCCTCGCTCTCCGGTACATGATGCCCGTTCAACTCCTGCATCCAACCCGCCGACTGCGACGCCTTGTCCATGTCAAACAGCCCCGTCCCCATCACCTCCCACAGCGGCACCGCCCCATGCCGCGCTTCCAAAATCCTCGCCCCAGGATTCAACCGCCGCAACAGGGCCTTCAAGCGCCCCAGGTCCTCCGCCGCCACCAGGTCCGTCTTGTTCACCACGATGACATCGGCGAACTCCACCTGGTCGCTCAATAAGTCCGAGATCGTCCGGTCGTCTTCCTCGCCCACACCCCTCTCGCGGTCGCTCAGGTTGGCTGACTCAACGAAGTCGTCCAGGAACTTCGCCGCGTCCACCACCGTGACCATCGTGTCCAGCCGGGCCACCTGTCCCAGGCACTGCCCGGTCTCGTCCTCAAACGAGAAGGTCATCGCCACCGGCAGCGGCTCGGAGATCCCGGTCGACTCAATCAGCAGGTAGTCAAACCGCCCCTCGCGCGCCAGCCGCGACACCTCCACCAGTAGGTCCTCGCGCAGCGTGCAGCAGATACAGCCGTTCGACATCTCCACCAGTTTTTCGTGCACCCGGTCCAGCGAGGCGCCACCCTCCCGCACCAGTTGCGCGTCGATGTTCACCTCGCTCATGTCGTTCACGATGACAGCCACGCGCATCCCTTCGCGATTGTGCAGCACGTGATTCAGAAGTGTCGTCTTGCCGGCGCCGAGGAAACCCGAGAGCACCGTGACGGGCAGTTGTGTGGCCATGCCTGATCGAACCATGGCGTCGTCGGCAGTCCCATCCATTACCGGCGGGTGGGCGATTTCCGCCCATGCTCTGCCCCACCAGGCCGGTGAGCGGACGGCGCCAACTCGCCGCGTCCACCCGCCCCCCGCAATCCCTCGTCACCCGCGCCTTCTTCTGCCGTTCGCCACCCCAACCAGTCCACTCGTCCTCGCTACAGGCCCGCACATCGGAACTGCGTCCGCCTTGGCCGTACCCGCCTCCATAATAGCCTCACTCATGGACATCGCCCGCGAAGGCGTCAGCCGCCGCAAGTGGAGCAAGCGCATCGCTTGGAGTGCGGCTGCGGCTCTCATCATCTCGGGCGCCGCGCTGGCCATCGCCCGCCTCAAGCCCGCCGCCATCTCTCTGGATGCCGCCTCGCTGCTCATCGATACCGTCAAACGCGGTCCGCTCGTCATTCAACACCGCGGGCTCGGCGTCCTCGTCCCGGAAGAGTTCATGTGGCTGCCGGCTGTCACTGACGGACGCGTCGAGAAGATCCACATCCGCCCCGGCGCCGCCGTCCGTCCGGAATCGGTCATCCTCACGCTCTCCAATCCGGAGTTGAACGTCGCCGCGCTCGAAGCCGGTTTCCTCGTCAAGGCGGCCGAAGCGAAATACCGGGACCTCGAGGTGCAACTCAAGAGCCAGCGCTTCGCCCTGCAGGCCGAGTTGGCCCGCATCGAGTCCGAAAGCGTCCAGGCCAAACTCAAGGCCGATCGCGATGAGCAACTCTTCCAGCAACAACTGCTCGCCGATCTCAACCTCCGCCTCTCCGTCGCCGCCGCCGAAGAGTGGTCCAAACGCCTCGCTCTTGAGCGCGAACGGCTTGCGATCCAGCGTGATGCCTCCGACGCCCAGTTGGCCGTGCAGCGCGCCGAAATCGAAAAGCTCCAGGCGCTCGCCCAGCTCAAGCGCGACCAGGTGGCTGCCCTCGCCGTCCGCGCTGGAGCCGTCGGCGTACTCCAGGAATTGTCCGTGCAAGAGGGCCAGAGAATCGCCGCCGGCTCCATTCTGGCCAAAGTCGCCCAGCCGGCCAAACTCAAGGCCGAACTGCGCATTCCCGAAACCCAGGCCAAGGATCTCGTCCTCGGTCAGTCCGCGCAAATCGATACCCGCAACGGCATCGTCGCCGGCCACGTCGTGCGCATCGATCCCGCCGCCAAGGAAGGCACCGTGCTCGTCGACGTGCGGCTCGACGGACCACTGCCTCCCGGCGCTCGCCCCGACTTGAGTGTCGACGGCACCATCGAGGTCGAACGGCTCCCCGATGTTCTCTACACCGGCCGCCCCGCCTTCGGCCAGCCCGGTGCCAGCGTCACGCTGTTTCGCCTCGCCCCGGCCGGCGATGAGGCTGCGCGCCTCCCCGTCCGGCTGGGCCGGGCCTCGGTGAACTTCATCGAGATCCGCGGCGGTCTCGCCGCCGGCGATCGCGTCATCCTCTCCGATACCCCCACCGCCGAAGGCCAGGAACGCATCCTGCTCAGGAGATAACGAAACCATGGAAGAGGCACTGATCCAACTCGACGGCGTCAAAAAGGTCTTCCTCACCGATGAGGTCGAGACCCACGCTCTTGCCGGCATCGGCATGGAGATCCGCAAGGGCGAGTATGTCGCCATCTCCGGTCCCTCCGGCTGCGGCAAGTCGACGCTGCTGTCCATCCTCGGCCTGCTCGATTCGCCCAGCGCCGGCAGCTACCGTCTCAATGGCATCTCCGTGCACGGCTTGAAGCCCGCCGAACGCGCCCGCATCCGCAACCGCGAGATCGGCTTCATCTTCCAGGCCTTCAACCTCATCGGCGACCTCACCGTCTACGAGAACGTCGAACTCCCGCTCACCTATCGCGACATGAGCGCGCAGGAGCGCAAACAACGTGTGCTGGAAGCCCTCGATCGCGTTCAGATGTCCCACCGCACACGCCACTTCCCGGCCCAGCTCTCCGGCGGCCAGCAACAGCGTGTCGCCGTGGCCCGCGCCCTCAGCGGCAGTCCGTCCATCCTGCTCGCTGACGAGCCCACCGGCAACCTCGACTCCCGCAACGGCGAGGCCGTCATGGAATTGCTCCAGAGCCTCCACAAACAAGGCTCCACCGTCTGCATGGTGACTCACGATCCGCGCTACGCCCAACACGCCGGCCGCACCATCCACATCTTCGACGGCCGCATCGTCGACGAGCCGCCTGAACCCCACGCCTGAGGCCGGCATGATCCGCCTCCACAAAATCGCGAAGGCTCGCCGCCGCCCAGCCGTCGAGTTCTTTGTGCTCCGCCGCGTTTCGCTCCCCATCGGCGAAAGATCGTCGTCACCGCACTGGGATTCTCCGGGGCGGGAAAGTCCACTGGCGCGTAAAGCAGCAGACCGACTGGAAATGCGGTCGCGTCGGCTTCGTTCTCCAGCGCTACCATCTGCTCGACAAACTCACAGCATCGCGCCGACCCCGTCGCCGATGCCCTCGGCCGCGTCCCGAGCGTCGCCAAACAAGGACTGCACCAGCCCGCGCACCGGGCTCACCGTCATCGAGGTCTTTCACTCGGCAACCAACGCCGCCCACGGTGCCAGCACACGCACGTTTCGCGAAGGCTGAATCGAATTCGACGTCGCCACCAGAGCCTCGGTCGCCATACCCTGCTCCTCCTCCGGCTGAGCCCCCCCGGCGCGCCGCCTCCCGCTCGCGCGTCATACGGGTCCAGTCACCCTCTCTCCGCAGCCGCTAGTCGCCTGCCCCTTGTCTACGCCGCTGCTTGCCCGTAATTTGGGCCAACAATGCTGGATACCCTCTTCCGGAACCTGAAGCTGGCCATGCGCCAGATCGCGCGCCAGCCCGCTCTGGCCGGCGCCATCGTGCTCACGCTCGCCCTCGCCATCGGCGCCAATACGGCCATCTTCAGTTTCGTCAACGCACTCCTGCTACGCCCCTTTCCCTTCCACGACCCGGACCGGCTCGTGGAAATCCAGTCTGTCCGCGGTGGCCAGCCGGGTAAGGTCTCCATCGTCGAGATCGAAGACTTCAAACGCCAGATCACCTCCCTCGAAAGCATCGCCGCTCACAAAGGCGGCGCCGGCGGCTACAACTACTCCGGCGACGGCCGCCCCGACGAATGGCGCGCCGTGCTCACCACCGGGAATTTGTTCGAAGTCCTTGGCGTCCCGCTCGCCGCCGGCGCCCCCTGGCCGGAGTCGGCCGACCGCAAGCGCGACGACCGCGTCATGATCAGCTACAGTGTCTGGGCGCGCAGCTTCGGCGCCAGGCCCAACGCCGTCGGCAAGGCCATCTCACTCGATCACGCCCCCGGCTACACCCTCGATGCCGTTGTTGGGCGTGGCTTCGACTTCCCCCGCGGCATCCAGGTCTATCGCTCCATCGGCGGCTTCGTGAACTATGAGAAACGCGATGCCCGCGACGTCGTAGGGATCGCGCGCCTGAAGAGTGGCGCCACCTTGGCCCGGTTCCAGGGAGAGCTCGACTCCCTCGCCAGCCGCCTGCAAGCGGAATTTCCGGGCTCGAACGAAGGGTTGACCTTCCGCGCCCTCCCCTTCCGCGAACTCTACTCAGGCAGCGTCCGCCCCTACCTGCTCCTCCTGTTCGGCGCCGTCGGCTTCGTGCTCCTGATTGCCTGCGGCAACGTCGTCAACCTGCTCCTCTCGCGCGCCCTCAGCCGTGATCGCGAAATGGCCGTCCGTGTCGCCCTTGGCGCCGGCCGTCATCAGATCGTCGCCCAGTTGCTCACCGAAAGCCTCCTGCTCTCGCTGCTCGCCGCCGGCCTGGGCGTCGGCTTGGCCTGGGTTTGGATGGGCGCTATCCGGCGCCTGATTGGCGCGGAACTCCCCCAATGGCTGATCATCGACATCGATGCCCGCGTGCTGCTCTTCAGCGTCGTCATCGCCATTGCCGCGGGGGTTCTCTCCGGACTTGCGCCCGCTCTGCATGCCTCCGGCGGCGCCATCGCCGGCACCCTCAAGGAGGGTGGGCGGGGAGGAACCGGTAGCCGTGCCACCGGCCGCCTTCGCGACTGGATGATCATCGGTGAGGTCGCCGTGGCCGTTGTCCTTCTCGCCGGCGCCGGACTCGTCATCCGTGGATTCCTCCTCCTCCAATCCCAATCCAAGGGCTTCGACTCTTCCTCGGTGGCCACCTTCCGTGTCGCCCTCGGATGGAGACGCTACGGCCCGGGCACCATCCCGCGCTACTACGAGCAGGCTCTGGAGAAGATCGCCGCGATCCCCGGCGTGCGCGAAGCCGCCATGGACACCGATCCCGCCCTCGCGCGCCAGGAAGAGACCATGCCCGCCACAGTCCAGCGCGAAGGCCAGGCCCCTCATGAGATCCTGCGCAATCCCTACGTGACCGCTCACACCATCAGCGAAAACTACCTCGCTTTCGCCCGCATCCCCCTCAGGGCTGGCCGCGTGTTCAACTCATTTGATCGCAAGGAGTCTGAACCCGTGGCCATCGTCAGCGAACGCCTCGCGCGCCACCTCTGGCCGCAAGCCGACCCCATCGGCAAACGCTTCCTCCACAACCCCGTCTCGCGCTACTCCGTCTGGCGCAAGGTCGTCGGCGTCGCCGCCAACGTTCAACAGCGCGAACTCGGTGGCGAGCCGGGCTTTGACGTCTACCTGCCTTACCGTCAGGAAACCTCCGCCGCCAATCAGTACATCATGGCCCGCACCAACCTCGGCATGGCTGAATTCACCCGCCTCGCCGAGCAGGCGCTGTGGAGCATCGACCCCGAACAATCCGTCTTCGACTTCGCCACCTGGGACCAGCGCATCCTGAACAGCATCTGGCAACTCCGCATCTCGCGCCTGCTGCTCATGGCCTTCGCAGGCGTGGCGCTTGTGCTCGCCGCCATCGGCATCTATGGCGTCATGTCCTACCTCGTGGGCCAGCGCCGCCGCGAGATGGGCATCCGCCTCGCCCTCGGCGCCAGCCCCGGTTCGGTGCGGGCGCTCATCTTCAAACGGGGCGCGCTGCTGACCGCGGCCGGGATGACGATCGGTCTGGCCGCCTCGCTCGCCCTCGGCGCTGTGCTCGAAAGCGCGGTGCACGGCGTCGAAATGACCGCGCCGGGTGTCTTCGCCGCGGCCATTGCCATCCTTGCACTGGTGACCCTAACCGCCTGCGCCGCCCCCGCCTGGCGCGCCTCGCGCGTCGATCCCGTCGTGGCTTTGCGCCAGGAGTAGCCGGCTCAACGGAACACCGTCACACCGCCACATACGGCCCCAAGCGCTGCCGCTGACCTGCTCACTCCGGGCCACTCACTGGGGAAAGCCGTCCACCTGCCGGTTCGTCCTGTGAGAGAGCCCCGGTCCCTGTCTACACTCGTGCCATGCGCAAACTGCATGCCTGGGTGGGGTGTCTACTTCTGGGAGTGGCGGCTGCCCGTTCTCAGACGAGCATACAATGTTCTTTATCCGGCATCGTCCGCGACGCCTCAAGCTCCCTCGTCCAGGACGCCAAAGTAACCGCGACCAACGGCGAGACCGGAGTTGAGTTCACCGCGCGCACTGGAGACGACGGTGTCTTCCTCATGCCCCGCATCGTTCCAGGTTCCTACACGGTCGCCGTTGAAAAACCCGGCTTTCGCCGTCTCGTTCGCCAAGGCATCACCATCAGCATCAACCAAGCGGTTGCCGTCAATCTGGATCTTGAGGTCGGCGACGTGGCTGACCGGATCACGGTAGTCGCTGACGCCGGCGCCGTGCAGTCGCAGACCAGCGAGATCTCGCTGCTGGTGAACCGGCGCGACATCCGAGACTTGCCTCTGAACGGCAAGGACTTTCAGAAACTGATGTTCCTAGCTCCCGGTGTGGGCGGTCAGCGCGCCACAAACACGAACACGAACAACTCCATCTCCGGCGCCCGCGAAGGCTCCAACAACTACGTGATCGACGGGGTCAGCGCCAACGACGAACGCCAGGTTGCTGGACTCCCCCTCGGCGCCTCCAGCCGCCAGTTGCCCAACGTGATTGCCACCGAAGCGCTGGAGCAGTTCCGTGTCGTCACCTCGAATGCCGACGCCACATTCGGCCGCGGCGCCGGCGGCCAGATCAACGCCATTACCAGGTCCGGAACCAACGACCTGCACGGCTCTGCGTACGAGTTCTTCCGCAATGATGCGCTGGATGCGCGAGACTTCTTCAACGCTGGGCCGTTCTTCGACGCACAAGGACGCGCCATCACCCCGCCGTTCCGTCAAAACCTGTTCGGCGCGGCCATCGGTGGTCCCATCAAGCGCAATAAGCACTTCTTCTTCGGCAACTATGAAGGGTTCCGCCAGCGGTTGGAGTTGACTTCGAACGTCGCCCTTCCCAACGCCGACCTCATCCGCCTCTTTCCCGGCACACTGGGCACACTCGCCCGCGCCTATTATTTCGACACCGGACTGGTTCCTGCGAGCGGCAACCTCTCGGGCGAATTGCGGCCCTTCGGCGCCGCAGACCGCCAAGCAGCCGTGGCGGCGGGCTTTGCCCCCGCTCTGTTCGACGCCAATGTGGCCAACGGAGAGGCCGGCAATACCCTCATCAGCCGCTCCTCCACTCAGGACTTCACCCAGGACGCATTCCTCGTGCGCACGGATCACCTCCTGAGCGAAAGACTCCACCTCTCCGGCCGGGTGGCGTTCGCGCGCAACCGCTCCGTCGCCAATACGGCTAATCTGCCCGGCACAGGCACATCCACCCCTGCTACCTTCGCCTCGCCGATGGCGCAGTTGGTCTACTCCGCCAGGTCCAACCACGTGTTCGAAGCGCGGCTGGGCGTCATGCGTGTCGCCTCCAGCGTGGAGTTCCTGGGCGGCTTCCCTGAGCCCCTCGCGCGCGCTGGCGTCTCCCCTGAATTCGGCATCGCCATGTCCGCCGCCGGGACATCCTTCCAACTGCCGCAGTTGGCGCCGTTTCTCGTCCGGGATAACCAAACCACGCCCCAGCTTGCTGCCCAGCACACGTGGACACGTGGCCGTCTGACGATGCGCGGAGGTTTTGACTCGCGCCTCATCAATGTCAACTTCCGCAACAACACCTTCCCGCGCCCAACCTGGCAGTTCGCGGGCCTGGTGGGCCGCAATGGCCTGTTGGGCGAGTCTGCCAGCGCCCGCGACGCGGTTGCCGCCTCGGTAAGCCAGACCTTCTTCGGAACCAACAACGGGCTCACCACGCCGCAACGGGGATGGCGTTCGGCGCAGCAGGAGTACTACACCCAAGCCGACTGGCGCGCTACCCGCAACCTGACCCTAAACCTCGGCGTGCGCTACAGCTACTTCGGCGTCTACCGCGAGGTGAATAACGCCCTCTCCAACCTCTATGCTGAACAAAACGGACGGCCCGTGCTGGATGTCAACCCCTTCACCGCCGGCCGGCTTGCCAACCTCGTCGCACCACTCTCGCCGGACGTCCGGCTGTACAAGCCCGACCGCAACAACTGGCAACCCCGCATCGGTTTCGCCTGGAGTCCCTCCGGACGAACTGTCATTCGCGGCGCCTACGGCCTCTACTTCGACCGCGTCTACCAACTGCCTCTCTCCAACCTGGCCAACAACATCCCCTATGCCACCGCGCGCAGCGCCTCCAACGTCACCTTTCGCACAGGTGATCTGCCACTGAATCCGGCGCAGCGGCCCGTCTTGTTTGGCGTTGACCCCGCTCTGCGCAATCCCTATCTGCATCGCCTCAGCGCCGCGATTGAGCGCGAACTGGCCGCGGGAACCACCATCACCGCCGCCTACGTCGGCTCTATCGGCCGCGATTTGATCCGCACCGACGAGCCCAACATGGCCGGCGCGTTCCCCCAAGCCCTCCGCCCCGATCAGCGCTTTACTGACCAGCGCATCATCGCCAACCTCTCCTCTTCCGACTACGACAGCCTGCAGCTCACCGCACGCCGCCGCTTCACCTCAGGCCTCTCCGCAACCATGACCTATACCTGGTCCAGCTTCCGCGACGACTCGTCCACCGATTTCTTCCCCGCTCGTCCCACGCTCATCAATCTGGATGCCTCCCCCGCCGCCGGCTTTCAAGGCGGAACCCGTCTGGCGCCCCGCCCCGTGACCGCCGACTACGGGCGCTCGGAGAACGACGCGCCTCATGTCCTGGTCGCCTCCTGGGTTTATGACCTGCCCTTCGGCAATGGCCGGCGCTGGGGCGCCGGATGGAGCCGGTTCGCCGAAGGCCTCCTCGGCGGCTGGGCTCTCTCCGGGCTCTTCCAGGTCCGATCGGGGCCGCCGTTCGAAGTCACCCTCGGCGCCGATGTCAACGACGACGGCTATTTCGACGACCGGCCCACGCTCACCAGCGGACTCGTCTCGGATCTCTACCAATCCTCCGGGTCGAGAACGCAGTTCCTCCTGCCACAAACGCAGGCACGGACGCGCCTGGTCACCCCCTCCGATGTGACCAATCCGTTTGCCACAATCCGCCGCAACTCTCTCCGCGGCGACCGCGTGGAGACGCTCGATCTCTCGTTGCTCAAGCGCTTCGCGTTGACCGAGCGCGTGGGTTTCGGCATCGAATGCAACCTCTTCAATGCACTCAATCACGCCAATCTGGCCGTGCCGAACGGCAACCTGAGCTCGCAGTTCTTTGGCCAGGTCACAGGCACTCTGCGCACAACGACGCCTCGACAGATTCAATTGGGAGCAAGACTCTCGTTCTGATACGCGCCACCGAGGGCAGATTCCCTCGCCTGCCTCCGAGCATCGCGCCCTTCAGCTTCCACGCGGGTCGCACGGTCTGGCCTCTCCTGCCCGCCGTCATCCGCGGAGGTACGTCCTCTGTTTCGCCGGCCATCCCGTGAGCGGGTTGGCGGCGTCCCCCAAACGTGAGGTTTCTCGCCGTGCGCGGACACAGCAGACCCTTCGCCTGGACAAGCCGCTGCCAGCCCTCACCCGCATCCGCTTGCCGTAAGAAGTTGACCGCCCGCTCGCCCCTCCCCCGCCACTCGCCGGAAAGTAGTCCGGATTGGCTCGATTCGCCTGCTAGCATCGCCTTTCCTGGCGAAGCCCCATGAATCCCCCCAACGCCTCATTCCTTCACACGCCCAGGTCCGTCGCCTGGCGCCGCTGGACCTTCCAGATCCACCTCTGGCTGGCCTTAACACTCGGACCAGTCCTCGCCGTGGTCTGCCTCACCGGCTCCATCGTCGTCTTCCGCTACGAGTTGAACCGCCTCACGGTCCCTGGAACCGCCTATGTCACGCCGCAGCGCGCACGGCTTACCCTCGACGAACTCACGGCCCGCATCCGCGCCAATCGCCCGGCTGACCAGCTCTCCTCGGTGAGCTGGGACGGCGGTCCCTCCACCGGCATGAACTTCTGGACAAACTCCCCGCAAGGCCACCGCATTCATACCTTCATTGATCCGTACACGGGCGCCATCACCGGCCAGGAGGACTACCACGGCAAGTGGATGCAGTGGTTCTTCGATCTCCACGCCAAACTCCTGCTCGGTGATACCGGCATGTTCCTCAACGGCTTCGTCGGCCTCGCCATCTTGATCCTTAGCCTCTCCGGCTTGATCGTCTGGTGGCCCGGCCTGCCCCGCTGGCAATCCGGCTTCTCCTATCTGCGCGGTGCGCGATGGCAGCGCCAAAACTACGACTGGCACAAGCTGATTGGCTTCTATTCCAGCGCCGCGGTCTTCCTCATCGCCCTCACCGGTATGTACTTCTCCTTCCCTAGCCTGTACAAATCCGCGATTCAAACCGTCACCCGCAGCCAGATCCCCGCCACCCCCCGCGCCTCCTCCGCGTGGAGCGCCGGTGGCCCGCCGCTGGAAGATCTCGCACGCATCGCCGTCAAGGCCCAGCCCGGCTCGCGCTTCGTCTCACTAGCATTCCCCAAAAAACCCGGAGATCCGGTCTCCATTCGGACCAAGGAAGAGCGCGACTGGCACCGCATCGGGCTCAATTGGGTCTACCTGGAACCCGCCACCGGAGCCGTGATCCGCAGTTCCCGGTTCTCTGAGGCGAGCCTCGCCTCGCAAGTCGTGCTCTTGATGTACCCGCTCCACTTCGGCCGCTTCGGCGGGCGCTGGAACACCAACGCCTACTACGGCGTGATGGTGCTCTACCTCATCCTCGGCCTGGCTCCCGTCGCGCTCACGGCCACCGGCTTTCTCATGTACTGGAACCACTCGCTTTCCAAGAAATTCGCGCGTGTGCGCGGATCTAGGCCGGCCCGAATTCCCCTCGAGGTCTAATGTCTCTACTCAGAATGTTTCTCCTGGCGGCACTCGCCCTATTGCCGCTCCACTCTCAACAATTGGTCACCATTGAAGGAACCGTTCGCGACCCGCAGGGGCTCACGGTTGCCGGCGCCGTCATCGATGTCTACGGCCCGGCACGCCGCACCGCACGGTCCGGGCCATCCGGCGGCTACCGCGTCGAGGCGCTGCCCGCTGGGCACTATCGCGTCACCGCCGTCTCCGATGGCCTGGCTCTGCGTGAACTGGAGCGTGAGTTCACCGCCGCCTCCTCGCTCGACTTCCATCTGGACCTGGCTCCCGCCGCCAGTATCATCGAAACCGCCAGCAAAACCCGCGAGGACTCCCTGCGCGTTCCGTTCCTCGTCACCTCCGTCAGCCGCTCGGAACTCCGCGATACCGCCACCGCCTCCTTCGACGAAGCTCTCCGCGCCATCGCCGGCCTCCAGCATGCCACCCAAGGCAACTTCTTCACACGCGTCACCACGCGCGGCCTGCGTGACACCGCCGATGTCCTGACGCTAGTCGATGGCGTACCGCTTCGGCAACTCAACGGCAGCGCCGATCTGGCCATGATCCCGGTCACCGCCCTCCAGGGCGTCGAGTTCGTGAAGGGCTCCGCCTCTTCCATGTACGGCCGAAGCGCCATCGGCGGAGCCATGCAGTTCTATACCGTTCCCGCCGCTGGTCCCAAGCTCGCGGGCGACCTAGCCTTCACCCGCGCCAGCTTCGGCACGAACGAGGGCCAGGGTGGCATTCACATCCCCACCCGCCGCGGCCGCCTCGCCGCCGCCGGCGTCATCTCACGCTCGGAGGGCTTTCAGCAGGGAACCGGGCGCGATCAGAACTTCCTCACCGTCAGCGCCGACCATGCCTTCTCGCCTTACCTCAATCTGCGCCTCTCCTACCTCGGCAGCGGCGTCCGCGCCGGACGTGGCTCCATCGTGCCCCTGGCCAACGGCCGCCCGATCTTCGGCATCACCCGCCGCGACAACTTCGGAATCCCCGGCGTCTACATCGACGGCGAGCTCCACTCGGCGAGCGCCAAAGTGGATTCCCAACTCTCCAGCCGTGTCCTGCTATCCAATTCGTTCAACTTCAACCGCTACAACCGCCTCTTCCAGGGCGGCATCACCATCGTCCCTCCGCCCGCCGCCGTCACCAAGGGCTATTCCGAGAACTTCACCCGGCAGGACTCCTACCTCAACGAAACGCTGCTGCAGTGGGACGCCGGCTCGGCCTCACGCCGCAATACCTTCACCGCCGGCCTCACCTTCGATTGGGGCAACTTTGACCAGGCCTCGCCCGTGTTCGCCGCCGCGCCCACCTACCGTGGCCCAGACTACAACCGCCCGGTCACCAACACCGGTAATGATCCGCGCGGCACCCGCGGGCCCTCCGTCACCAGCTACTTCCGGCAGAATGTGGTGAGCTTCTTCGCGCAACACCACTTCGTCTGGAGGCGGCTCGGCGTCCTGGCCGGTCTGCGCACCGACTCCTTCGATCAGCAACTCACCCGCAGCGACACCCCCGTCAGGGCTCCCTTCAGCGCCTCCCGCTTCAGTCCCCGCATCGGTGGCGACTTCGCTCTGCTGCGCCGCGAGTCCGTCAGCCTGGTTGGCTTCGGTAACTTCGCCGAAGGCTTTCGTCCTCAACTCCCCGGCCTGAACACGCTGAACAACGTCGTCGTGCCGCAGCTTCTGCGCCCCGAAGTCACGCGTAATATTGAGGGCGGGCTACGCGTGCGTCACCGCGCCGTTAGCGCCCAGGCCTCTTTCTTCAACATGAGGAAGATCGACGGCCAGCGCTCGTTTCGCTCCGGCCCCGAGGACTTCATCTTCGTCAATGCCACCAGCCGTGTGCGCGGCTTTGAATCCGAGCTGCGAGCGCTGCTGCCTGCCGGCGTCTCTGCCTATGGCAACTACGCCTTCCACAACGCCAAGCACATCGAGTTCCGGCCCACGGCCGCCACTAACTTCAGCGGCAACCGCCTGCGCATGAGTCCGCAGCACATCGCCGGCTCGGGCTTGGCCTGGGCGTGGCGGCGCGTCGTGTGGAACGGCGGCGTCGCCTATGTCGGCGCGCGCCCCCTGCGCGACAACGTGGTTGTCTCGCAGGTGCTTCCGTCCTACACGCTGCTCAATACCTCGCTCAGCATCCGCCTCGGCCCTGTCCAGACGGTCTTCTCGGCCACCAATCTGACCGACCGCTACTACATCGCCGACGACTTCTCCGCGCAGGACGCCGGCAACCCTGGCCTCCCCCGTCGCTTCTCCGTGCAGCTTCGCTACCGCTTCTGAACCCGTGCCCTGGCGCGCTCGCGACGTCATCGCTGCCCTACCACCGCTTGATTTCACTCGCCGCAATCCGGTAGGACGCCTTGCCAAACGGGCTGTCCGCCTCATCGATGTGGAAACCGCCTGTCACCTCAACCGCTGTCGTCCAATCCACCGCTGCCACTCCTGCCTCCATCTGCACGAGCACGATCTGGTTGGCCGGCGGTGCCGGCTTATGAACACACAACCCAGCCGCCGGAACCAGCAGGAACTCCGTCACGCTCTCCAGATCGTCGCTGAACGGCACCATGTAGCCGGCCAGCCTCACGCGCGTTCCGCCCAGCCGCTCTAGCTGCGGCGTGGCTTTGCCTGTCCGCGCATCGAGACCTCGCAGTACCCCCCAACTGATCATTGAGCTCGCGGGTTGCTCCACCGCATCGCCCTGCACCCCGGCGGCAGATGGCGCCGGCGCCACACGCGCGGCTTCCCCCTCCGGTTGCTGCTCGACTGCACGGAACTCCGGCCCTCCGCACCCCGACAGACAGACCGCCAGCGCGCTAGTAACCAGTAACCTCATCGACCCTCGTGCCCACCATGCGATACAGAGGACGCCCCAAAGCCCCCTTGCCCTCCTCAACAAACATCCGCCCGCTCACACTCACCGGCTTGTCCCACACCACCCGCGCCCTGCGTCCTGCTTCCATGCGCACCAGCACCATCTGGTTGGGCGGTGGCGGCGGCGTGTGGATGCACTGGCCATAGTGTGGCACCAGCAGAAACTCCACCGTCGTGCTCTGATCGTCGTCGAACGGCACCATGTAGCCCACCATCGCCACCTCCGCCCTGTCCAGCGATCGCGCATCGGCATTGATCCGCCCCGTTTTGTAGTTATAGCCGCGCAGTTGCACCCAGTCGGCGCGCTTCTGGCCGCTCGCGCACAGCGCCATCGCCAACGCCAGCGCCGCCGCTTTCATAGCCGCACCCCAAGCCCGTCGGCCAGCGCATTGCGGTACGCCTTCACCGCCGGCACGAATCCGATCAAGACTCCCGCTACTACCACCGCCGACAGGTACGCCCAGCCCGCAGCCGTCGGCCGCACAAGGGGAATGAACAGTCCGAAATGCCGCTCCACCAATGGCTGCGCCGTCAACGCCAACGCATACGCCAGACCCACCCCCAGAACCGTTCCGGCCAGCGCCAGCAGCCCCGACTCAGTCACCAACAAAAAGATGATCGTGCGTGGACCCGCCCCCACCGCCCGTAAAATCGCCATCTCGCGCCTCCGCTCGTTCAGCGATGTGTACAGCGATACCAGCATCCCCAGCAACCCCACCACCAGCACGAACGCCGTCACCACCGACAGCGCATCCTCGGCGTAGCCGATCGTCCGCCACAGCTCGTTCAACGCCACCCCCGGAATGATCGCCATCAGCGGCTCATCCTCAAAGGTGTTGATCTCCCGCTGCAGCCGCAGCGTGTCGATGCGCGACCGGGCCCGCAACAGAAACGCCGTGATCTGTTTTATCTGAAGATGCTCCTTGCGAATCGAGGCCGCCGGCGTCTCCTCACCCGGCATCGGCGGCGCGCCATCCGCCCAGTCCATGTGCATCGCCTCCATGCCCTCCAACGGGATGTACAGCGACCGGTCCACCGGCGTTGCCGTGCGCGCCAGAATGCCCTGAATCCGGAACGGTCTGTCATCGTGATCGAGGATCCCCCGGCCCGAGGCGACCCCATGCGTCAGCGTCACCGCGTCGCCGATCTTGTAGCCCAAGGCGCTCGCCACGTCGGAACCGATGGCCACCTCGAAGATTTCCCGAGGCGCCCGGCCGGCGGCGAACTCGATCTTCCGGTGGCGCCGGAAACGGTAACGCGTGTAGAACTCCTCAGTCGTGCCCACCACGCGAAACCCACGGTGCGAGTCGCCCAGCGAATAGGGAATCGTCCACTCCACGGCCGGGTGCCGGGCCAGTATCTGGTACGACTCGTAGCTGATGTTGTTCGTCGCCGAGCCCATACGGAACACCGCGTACAGCAGCAGTTGCAGGCTCCCGCCTCGCGCCCCCACAATCAGGTCCGTCTGGCTGATCGTGTTTGAGAAGCTCTCGCGAGCCCCCCGCCTCACCTGCTCCACCCCCACCAGCAGGGCCACGCTCAAGGCGATGGAGACCACCGTCAGCGCCGTGGTCAACAAGCGGTTGCGTAGCGAATGATAAGCCAGTGAGAGAAGCACCATGCCTTACATCGCCTCGTTGATCTCTGTAAGCGACACCGTGCGGTGAAACATCGGCATCAAGCTCTGGTCATGGCTGACGAAAATCAAGGTGGAGTTCGCTTCGCGGCATTCCTGGAAGAGCAGTTCGACAAACCGCTCGCGGTGATCAAAGTCCAATGACGAGGTCGGCTCGTCCGCAATCACCAGTTCCGGCGTTCCCATCAGGGAGCGCGCCGCCGCAACCCTCTGTTGCTGCCCCACGCTCAGCCGCGACACATTCTCCCCCAACAGCGACCCCATTCCCAAATGCGTGGCGATGCGGCCCGCCGCTTCCTCCATGGGTGTTCCGTTCAACCGCCGCCGCCGCTCCGCGTTCAACCGGCACGGCAGCGTGATATTGTCTCGAACGCTCAGGTAAGGAATGAGATTGAACAGTTGGAAGATGTAGCCGATGTGCGAGGCGCGAAAGGCGTCGCGGCCCGAGGGCTTCATCGCCGTCAGGTCCTGCCCCAGAATCGACACCCGCCCCGATGTGGCCCGCAGCACGCCGGCCAGCAGCCCTAGCAGGGTCGTCTTGCCGCTGCCCGATGGCCCGAAAATAAACACGTGTTCGCCCGCTTCCACACGCAAGCCGCCGATGCGCACAATCTCCGGCCCGCCCCTGTAAGAGAACCGCGCATCTTCCATCTCAATCGCCCATCCCCGCCCCGCCGCCGGTGTCATCGCGTGAGTACGATCGTGCCCCGATCGCCTCGAACCCCCAGCCCCGCCTGCTGCGCCCCATTCAATACCTGCACCTGCACCCGCTCAATGCGCGGAAACATGCGCGACACCCCAAACCGTAGTCTGCTGCCCCCCGGCGCCTGCGCACACGCTACTGTGTACTCCGCCTTCACCTCGGCGTGCTCCTCGCCCGCTTCGCGCACCACCTCCACACTCTTGGCCTCCCACCGGCATCCGCGCCCCGCGTCAAACTGCACCATCTCCCCGCCCTTCGTCCTGACCGTCGCCAGCGCCGCCTCCACCTGCTTCTTTTGCGCCGCCGTTCGCGCCGCATGCTCAAACCCAAACACGCCCTCCGCGGGAGCCTCGAACTCCACAATCCCCGTTGTGCCCTCGATCACAATGTTGATCGCCGCCGCGCCATGCTCATGCGCCGCGTGGCCCCGGTGAGCCCTCTTACCCTGCGCCGCCGCCAGCGGCGCAAGCCCGATCAGAAGCGCCAAAACCAATTGCATGCTCTAGTCCTTATACGGCTCCACCAGCCGCCCCGCCATCTGGTACGACACATCGCCATAGGGGCTACTCACCGTCACCACTTCAAACTTTCCCTGCACCCACACCGGATCCCAGAAGCTCAGCTTGATCTTCCGCGCGTTCTCCATCTTCACGTGCACAATCTGGTTCGGTGGTGGTGGTGGCGTATGCACGCAGGCGCCGGCATTCGGAACCAACAGGAACTCCGACACCATCTCGTCGTCATCCTCAAACGGAATCATGAATCCGGGCACTCGCGCCGTCTGCCGGTTCGCCTTCGCCAACTCCGGCGTCTGCTCCCCGGTCCGGTAGTTCAGCCCGCGCAGCGTCCGCCAGTTGAGCGTGTGAACCGTCGCCGCCGGGTCGGCCGCCCATGCAAGCGCCGTCAGGATCACGCTCAGACACACAACCGCTCTCATTCCTAACTGGATACACCCCATGGCCGCGTTGTGCGCCGAATTTCTGATAGGCGGCCCGATTTGTCCGGTAAGCGGACTTTTCCCGTTCGCCCACGCTACTCCAGCGCCGCTGCGTTCTTGCCGTCGATGGCGGCGTCAGCCCATACGAGCGCGGCTACGCGATCGGAGTGCCGCCGTGCTCATGCAGTGAATCGACCAACCCCACCGTCTCAGCCACCGGGTGGAACCGGCGCTCCCCGGCCACGCTCCGCGCCAGCAACTCCCGGTCCGCCACCCCGCGGAAGGCTGGATCGCAGAAGGCGAACGAGGCCTTCATCTCCCGCATCAAGTCCTCCTTGCCTCTCGCGGCCGCCAGAGCTCCTGCCCCGGCGCCGCCGCCCCCGCAGCTTCGCGCACGAGGCGTAGTTCATCTCCGCCTGTGCCTCATCCACTCCCCATACGGCTGCGAAACCGGCGTCACTTTGTACGCAAAGCTTCCTTACCGGCATCATCTCGCCCGTCGCCGCCAGCTACATGCGCATCGTCTGGTAGCTTTCCCGCAACGTCTGCGCCAGCGGTTCAGCCGCCGGCAGTTGGCCGGCAAACAGAAACAGCAAGGTCATCCTGAGCATCCTCACACTCTATGGACGCCGCCCTCGTCCGGCAAGAAAAACCCGCCGGTGGACTGCCCTTTTCGCCAGGCGGCGCAACGACACGCTCTCCCCTCTCCTGTCTACTCCAGAAAAGGCTCCAGGTGCGACCCCACCATCTGGTACGCCACCGGCCCGTAGACGCCCTCATGTCGGTCGATCCGCAGCACACCGTGCACCCACACCGCGCCCATCGCCACCCGCACCGCGCGCCCTGCGCTCATCCTGACCAGCACCATCTGGTTCGGCGGAGGCGGCGGTGTATGCACGCACGCCCCGAAATACGGAACCAGCAGAAACTCCCCCGCCACCCCCGCCTCGTCTTCCAGCGGGACGATATATCCCGGCAGGGCTACCAGCCGCCCATCCATGCGCCGTAAATCGGCTGTCGCCGCGCCCGTCGCCGGGTGCAACCCGCGCAGCAGCTTCCAATCGATCCGCGGAGTCCGCGTGGAAGCCTTCGCGACGACTTCGCTGTCTGCATCCTGTGCCACCGCCAGATAGGTGTCCGGCCGGGCTTGTGTCAACTCCCGGTTCACCACGTACACCAGTGTCGTGAGCATCCCGACCACGCATACGAAGTGGACCATCCGCACGCCGCCAGTATCGTCGCCGCCCCGCTCCGCTCCAAAGGCTTCCCCGGACACGGACGCTTTCCCCCTCTCAATGGCCTGATTCCACTGGTGAACGGCGTCGCCTCTTCTCCCGGCCCTCGCCCTCGCCGCACGGCCCCGATCGCCCGTTGTGCCGAACACGGCTCCGCCCGCCCCAAGCGGCCCGCCGCCCGCCGCCGCTTGTTGGTTCCCGCCACCCTCTCACGGGCGCTCTCAGTCCCGACACTGCCTTACGTTAGGTCCAGCGCCATCTGCTGCCCCATCCTCGAGGAACCATGCGCGCCTGCCTTTTCACACTGCTCCTCGTAACCGCCGCGGCACACGCCCAAACGGCAATTCACGGTTCCCTCTCCGGCCTCGTGCTCGATCCCACCGGCTCGACGGTTGCCGCCGTCAAGCTCACCCTTCGCGCCGCCGATACCGGGGGCGAATGGAACGCCTCGACCGCCTCCGATGGCGCGTATCAGTTTCCCCGCCTGGCCCCTGGCGCCTACTCGCTGCTCGCCGAAAAAGAGGGCTTCCGCCGCCATGAGCAACACGGACTGAGGATCTCCGTCAACCAGAACGCCACCGTCAGTATCCCGCTCCTGGTCGGCGAGGTCGCTTCCACCCTCACCGTCTCCGCCGACGCCGCCATCGTCCAGTCCCGCGATTCCTCCGTCTCCCTGCTCATCGATGAGGCCCGCATCAAGGACCTCCCCCTCAACTCGCGCGACTTCCAGAAACTTCTCTTCCTCGCCCCCGGCATCGGTAACCAGCGCTCCAACAACGGCGCTTCCAACAACTCCACCGCCGGCGCTCGCGACCTCGCCAACAACTACACCGTCGACGGCGTAACGGTCAACGACGAACGCCAAACCGCCGGCATCGCTCCGGGCACCTCCGGCCACGGCGGCCTCCGCCAGCCCAATGCCATCTCCACGGAAGCCGTGCAGGAGTTCCGCGTCATCACCACCAATGCCGACGCCACCTTCGGCCGCGGCTCAGGTGCTCAAGTGAACGTCATCACCAAGAGCGGCACCAACAACTGGCACGGCTCGGCCTACGAGTACCTGCGCAATTCCGCACTTGACGCCCGCGACTTCTTCAACGCCGGCCCCTTCTTCGACTCCCAGGGCCGCGCCAAGGTTCCCCCGTTCCGCCAGAACCTCTTCGGCGCCACCCTCGGCGGTCCTATCCGGAAGAGCCGCCACTTCGTCTTCGGCAACTACGAAGGCTTCCGCCAGCGCCTCGAGCAAACCACCACCTTCCAGTTGCCCAACGCCGATCTCGTCCGCCTCGTGCCCGGCGACCTCGGCCGCTTCTTCCGCGCTTACTACTTCGACGGCAACGTCATCCCCCAGTCCGGCAACCCTCCCGGCGAGATACGCCCCCTCGCCGCCGCCGACCGTACTGCCGCCCTCAACGCCGGCTTTGCCCCAGCCCTGTTCGACGCCAACCTGGCCAACGGCGAAGCGGCCTCCGTCCTCTCGGTCCGCAACTCCCGCGGCGACTTCGACCAGGACTCCTTCCTCGTTCGCACCGACCACATCCTCAATCCGTTCACCAACCTCTCCCTCCGCTACGCCCACGCCAACGTGGCCCGATCCTCCTCTGCCGGCAACCTGCCCGGAACCCGCTCCCAGTCCCAGTTCCGCTTCCGCTCCTGGTCCTCCCAACTCACCCGCACCCTCGGCGCCAATCAAATTCTCGAACTGCGCGCCGGCATCCTGCGCGGCATCAATCAAATCGTCCTCGCCGACCCTATCTCGTCTCTTGCATCGCTCGGCGTTGATCCGCAAAGCGGCATCGGCTTCACCTTTAATGGCCTCGGCATCCGTCCACCTACCGTCGGACCCAACCCGAACTGGCTCGACAACCAGACCACTCCCCAGGTGTCGGCCATGCACACCTGGACCCGTGGCGGCCTCACCTTGCGCTCCGGTATCGACTTGCGCGCCATCAACGTCAACTTCGGCAACATGGGCTTCCGCACCCCCGGCTACACCTACTCCGGTGTTGTCGGCCCCAATGGCATCCTCGGCGCCGCCCCCGGCGCGGCCGACACGCTCGCCCTCACCGCCAGCGCCACTGTCTTTGGCCTCAATGGAACACCCACCACGGCTCTGCGCGGCTGGCGCAGCAAACAGCAGGAGTACTTCACGCAGTCCGACTGGCGCCTCACGCCTCGCCTCACGCTCAACCTCGGCCTCCGCTACTCCTATTTCGGCGTCTACTCCGAGGTCAACGGCTCCTTTGCCAACCTCTACGCCACCAATGGCAACGACGCCGTTCCCGGTGTGAACCCCTTCCAGGTCGGCCGTACCGCCAATAACCTCTTCCCCATCGCCCCCGGCCGCGGTCTGTACAAGCCCGACCGCAACAACATCCAGCCCCGCGCCGGCTTCGCCTACGCGCTCGACCGCGCCGCCCGCACCGTCCTCCGCGGAGCCTATGGTCTCTACTACGACCGCGTCATCCAACTCGGCATGTCCAACATGACCAACAACGCGCCGTTTGCCTTTGAAGGCGCGGTCAACAACGTGCCCCTCCGCCTCGGACAGGCGCCGCCCGTGAATCTCCGCATACCCGGCGTCTTTGGCATCGATCCGAGCCTGCGCAGCCCCGACACGCACCGCTTGAATTTCACCGTCGAACGCGCCCTCGGTTCCGATACCGTCGTCTCCGCCGCCTACGTCGGCTTGCGCGCCCGCGGGCTCTATCGCTACGTCGAACCAAACGCCGGTTCCAGCTTTCCCCAAAACCTCCGCCCCGATCAGCGCTTCGGCTGGCAGCGCATCTACGGCAACTATTCCTCCTCCGAGTACGATTCCATGCAACTGGTGGTCCGCCGCCGCTTCGCCCGCGGCTTCACCTTCACCGCCGCCTACACCCGCGCCCGCCAGTTTGACGACGCCTCCGCGGACGCCGAGTTCTCCTCCCGCGCCACGTTGATCAACCTCGGCGCCAGCCCCGCCGCCGGTATCCAGGGCGGTACGCGCTTCGCCGAACGCCCCATCAGCGCCGACTTCTCCCACTCCGAACTGGAAGCGCCCCACAACTTCACCGGAAGCTTCCTCTGGGACCTCCCCTTTGCCCGCCGCAACCGCTTTGCCGGAGGCTGGCAGCTGGCTGGCGTCATCCTCTTGCGCAACGGCGCCACCTACAACGTCACAACCGGCGCCGACTACAACGACGACGGCTCCTTCGATGATCGCCCCGCCCTCGCCGGCGGCTCCCTGTCAGCCGTGCGCGGTTCCGGACTCGACAAAACGCAGCACCTTGTCCCCCAGTCGCAGGCCGCTGCCCTGCTCTCGGTCCCGGCCAACGTCACCAACCCCTTCGTCGTCATCCCCCGCAACGCCTTCCGCGGGCCGGCGGTTCACAACTACGACATCTCCCTCATCAAGAACTTCGGACTCACCGAACAAGCCCGTCTGCGGCTGGAAATCAACATGTTCAACCTCTTCAACCGCACCCAACTGGGCCTACCCAACGGTACGCTTTCCAGCGCCTTCTTCGGACGCATCACCTCCACCGTCGCCACCACCACGCCCCGCCAGGCGCAGTTCGGGGCCAAGTTGACTTTCTAAGGAACTCACATGAAGCACTCGCTCCCCCTCTTCCTCCTCGCCACCGCGCCGCTAGCGCCCCAGGTGAGCATCCAAGGTAGTCTCCGCGGCCGCATCACACACACGCTGCCCGGCTCCAACTCGCGTCGGATCCAGCTCGGCTTAAAATTCATCTTTTGATGCCCATCCTCTTCGTTCTGCTCGGCCTGCTCACCGCCTGCTCTCCGGCGCGGCTGAGCCGGCCGGCGGGCCCAGCCGCGGGAGCATTTCTCGCCGGCCACGATTACTTCCCCGCCAAGGCCGAGGTCCGCCACGCCACTCAGTTCCGCGTTCGCTACCGCGGCCACTACAAAGTCGTCGACTTCGATCCCACCGTGCCCACCCGCGAGCGCATCCAATACCTGCTCGTCCAACGCGGTGCCCCCGTGCCGCCCGGCTTTCCCGGCGCGCAGGTCATTCGCATCCCCATTACCCGCTACACCCACCTCCATCCCGCCTGGTATGGCCTCATCGAACGCTTCGGGCTCGTCGATCAACTCGTCGGCATCAGCTCCATCAACGGTGTCACTGTGAAATCTGTTCTGGAACGATACGAAACCGGCCGCATACACGCTGCCGGCTCCGGGGCGCATTCCAATATCGAACTCGCCATCGGCCTGGAGCCCGAGGCCATCTTCTTGTTCTACTCCGCCTATCCCGAATACAACATCCATCCGAAACTCCGCGAACTTGGCGTCCCCGCCATACAACTCGCCGACCAGTTCGAACCCACCCCTCTCGGCCGCGCCGAGTGGATCAAGTTCTTCTCCCTCTTCTTCAACCGCGAAGAGATCGCCAACCGCGAGTTCGACGCCATCGCCTCACGCTATGAGTCCCTCTCCCGCCGCGCTAACGCCGCCCAACCTCGCCCTCGCGTCATGGGGGGAGCGCCCTCCTCCGATAACTGGCTCCTCTTCGGCGGGCGCAACTTCCAGGCCCGCCTCATCCACGACGCCGGAGCCGACTACTTCTGGCCCGGCGCCGACCACCACTCCCTCATTACTGCCAACTTCGAACTCGTCTTCGACCGCTCCCTCGACACCTCCCACTGGCTCACCGCCTCCGGTATGTTCTACCCCTCCATCGACGGCCTCATCGCACGCGACCGCCGCCTCGCCTGGTTCCGCCCCGTCGCCGAACACCGCGTCTACGCCTTCGACCGCAACGCCGACCACCTCCGCCGCATCCCCTACTCCAACCAAAGCCTCGACAAGCCCGATGACCTACTGGCCGACCTCGTCGCCGCCTTTCATCCCCAACTCCTCCCCCACCACCGCTACCAATTCCTGCGCGACGTCCGCGAAGCACACCGCTAATCCGGCTGTCACCCCTTTCAGCCCTGTCGCCGCGCCTGCCCGTCCGCTGGCCGGCCATTCCTAGGAAATGCCCGCCCCGCCCTGTTACCCTTCCCTTCCGGCCATGTCTGACGTCACCCTCCCGCTTCCCCAATCCGCCTCGTGGCCCCGCCCAGCACCCCGCCCGCTGGCCCTCCTCCTGCTGGCCCTCGGCGTGGCGATCTTCTTCCTCCTCGAATTGATGATCGGCGCCGTCCACATCCCGCTGGCCCAGGTCGTCACCATCCTCACCGGCGGTGAGGCCGAACGCATCACCTGGGACCGCATCGTCCTCCAATTCCGCATGCCCCGCGCCCTCAACGCCATCTTCTCCGGCGCTGCCATCGGTGCCTGCGGCCTCTTGCTCCAAACCCTCTTCCGCAACCCTCTCGCCGACCCCTTCGTCCTCGGCGTCGTCCACGGCGCCAAGTTCGGCGTCGCCCTCGTCGTCGTCTCCGCCGGATTGGCCGGCAATGCCTTTGCGCAGCGCTTCGGCTGGATCGGCGACCTCTCCCTGGCCATGGCCGCCGCCCTCGGCTCCACGTTCCTCATGCTGGCCATCCTCGCCCTCTCGCGCCGCGTCTCCACCATCACCATTCTCGTCGTTGGCCTCATGCTCGGCTACCTCTGCCAGGGTCTCATCTCCGTAGTACTGCACTTCACCGACGAGACGCAGGCGCGCGTCTTTGAGTCCTGGAACGACGGTTCCTTCGCCGGCATCACCTCCACCCAACTGCGCATCCTGATCCCTGCCGTCCTGGCCGGCCTCGCCCTAGCTCACTCCCTCGTCAAGGCCCTCAATGCTCTCCTGCTCGGTGAGAACTATGCCCGCACCCTCGGCCTCCCAGTCGCCCGCGCCCGCATCCTCGCCTTCGCCGCCACTGCCGTTCTTTCCGGCGTTGTCACCGCCTTCTGCGGCCCCATCGCCTTCCTCGGTATCGTCGTCGCCCACCTATGCCGTGGCCTCTTCAATACCTCCGATCACAGAATCCTCATGCCCGCCGTCACCCTCATGGGCGCCCTTCTGGCCCTCGCCGCCGACCTCGTCACCCACCTCCCCTGGAGCAAACACTTCCTCCACCTCAATGCCGTCAACGGCCTCATTGGCGCGCCCGTCGTGCTGTGGGTACTCCTCCGTTCGCGCAATGGAAAGGCCCTCGAGCTATGACCATCCTCGAAGCGCGCGGCCTCTCCGCCGGCTATGGCTCCACTGCCGTCGTCTCCGCGCTCAACTTCACCCTCCGCCGCGGCGAACTCGTCTGCCTCCTCGGCCCCAACGGCGCCGGCAAATCCACCCTCATCCGCACCCTCTGCGCCATGCAGAAACCGCTCGCCGGAGAGGTTCTCCTCGACGGCGCCTCCATCCACCACTTGAACCCCCGCGACCTCGCCCGCAAGCTCTCCGTCGTCCTCACCGAGCGTGTCACCATCGGCATCCTCACAGCCTACGAACTCGTCTCCCTCGGCCGCTATCCTCACACCGATTGGACCGGCCGCCTCGCCGCCCACGATCACGCCATCGTCCGCCGCTCCATGGAGGCCGTCGGCGCCGATGCCCTCGCCGCACGCAACATTAGCGAACTCTCCGACGGCGAACGCCAGAAGGTGATGCTCGCCCGCGCCCTCGCTCAGGATCCCTCCCTCATGGTCCTCGACGAAATCACCGCCTTCCTCGACCTCCCCCGCCGTGTGGAAATCATGCGCATCCTGCGCTCCCTCGCCCACGACTACAACCGCGCCATCCTCCTCTCCACCCACGACCTCGAACTCGCCCTCCGCACAGCCGACCGGCTCTGGCTCCTGCCCAAAGGCGGCCCCCTCGCCACCGGCGCCCCCGAAGACCTCGTCCTCAGCGGCGCCTTCGAGCAGGCCTTCGCCTCCGAGGGCGTCGACTTCGATCAGGTCCAGGGACATTTCCGCCTTCACAACTCCTTCCATGCCGAGCTCCACCTCGATGGCGATGGGCCGCGCGCTCTCTGGACCGCCCGCGCCCTGGAACGCCAGGGCTTCCGCGTCACGCGCGACAATCCCTCCCTGCCGCTGCGCGTGGAACTCGCCGAAGGCGAATGGCGCGTCTACCGTCACGGAGCCTGTCAGCCCGCAGCTACCATCGAATGCGTGATCGATTGCCTTGTCCCCCATGACTAACCTGCTTGCAGCGGTGGCCATGGCCATCCTCCTGGCCGCCTGCGCCCGCACCCACCGCACGCCTTCGGTCCTGCCCGATTGCCCGCCCCAGTCTGCCCCAGGCCGGGTCAGCTTCCAACACAGTATCCAACTACAAGTTGCCTACGGCGACGGCTACAAGATCGTCCAGTTCCGTCCCTCGGTGGACACCCGCGAAACCGTCCGCCTCCTCCTCGTCCAATGTGGCGCCCCCGTCCCCTCCCACGTTGCCGCCGATCAGGTCATCCGCATTCCCGCCACCTCCCTCGTCTCGGCCAACCATAGCCTCAACGCCGCCATCGAAACGCTCGGGCTTGCGCGCGCCGTCGTCGGTGTGAACTCCTTCCGCGGTGTCACTACCCCGGCCCTGCTTCATCGCATCCGCCGCGGCGAGATCCTCGAAACCGGCGGCGGTGTTCACTCCAACATTGAAAAAGCGCTCGCCCTCAATCCCAGTCTCTTCTTCACCTTCTACTCCGCTTACCCGCAGTTCAATATGCACCCCAAGCTCTGGGAAATCGGGCTCCACGCGATCCCCATCTCCGACCATACCGAGCCCACGCCGCTGGCCCGCGCCGAGTGGATCAAGTTCCTCGCCCTCTTCTTCAATAAGGAACGCGAAGCCAACCAGATCTTCGACGGCATCGCCTCCCGCTACCACACACTGTCCGGTGTCACCGCCTCCGTCCGCCACCGGCCCACCGTCCTCGCCGGGTTCGCTTCCAGCCGCGACATCTGGAGCGCCCACGGCGGCCGCAACTACATGGCTTCCCTCATCCACGATGCCGGCGGCGAGTACGTCTGGAAGGATCGCATCCACGGCTCCCTGGTCTACATCCACTTCGAACGCATGTTCGATGCCGCCGGCGATGCCGAAGGCTGGGTCACAGGCGGCTACCTTCCGCCCACACTCGCCATGCTCACACGCGACAACCCGCGGCTCGCTTGGTTCCGGCCAGTCTCGGAAGCCAATGTGCTCAGCCCTGCCAAGGGAGTGAGACCTTTCCATCCGTCGCCTTACCACGACCAGTCACTCGACAAGCCGGATCTCGTGCTCGCCGACCTAATTCACTTCCTCCACCCCGAGTTTCTGCCGGACTACCGCACCGTGTTCTTCGAGAAATTGCCGCGTTAACCCGCGCCGAACCCAAGACTCACCGGTTCCCCGCCCGTGCGGTGCCCAGCCTGTCACCCGAGGCTGTTCCATGATCGCTCGCCTCCCAAAGCCTTCCTCTGTCCGGCGGCCCGCAGTCGATCCAGTCCCGCTCAGCCCACATTCACGGGCGCCCGCGATCAGACCGCCTCGTGCTGCTGAACGCAACAGCCGTGCAGAGCCGCTTCGCCGGCTGGGCGTTCCGCATCTCTGACCCATCGCCTGTCCGGTCCCGATCCGGCATGACTGAGATCCCTCCAGCCGCCAACGCTCGCCATGCATCGAGACACCCGACAACCAAGGGTCAAGCGCGGCACGTGTGGCAGCCAACCCCACAGTCGGGCGCCTGCGAAATCGTGATCCCTTCCTCCACTATTGGCATCCACCCGCATTGGCATCCACCCGCCTTAAGCCGGACGCCACAGCTGCTACAACAGTGATTCGTGGGGAAGTGCCTGCCGCTGACGGGAACACCGACAAGCCAGGCACATCAGCTTGAGTGCGGGACCTGCTGGGATCCCCATGCTGGACGCATTGAGAACTCTTACTGCCTAACTCCCGTCTCGCTCGAGTCCCAGCAATTCCGCCCGCGGATGCCATAGCTTACACTCAAACTACATGCTCAACCGGGGCTATGCCTACACCACGATCATCCTCAACGATTGCCATGGACCAACCCTGCTCTCCTACTTGGCTAGCCTTTACCCGCACTCAACCACACAGTCCTGGCAGCGAAAACTGAACAACGGCGAAGTCACGCTCAACGGCGTCACCGCCACCGGAAGCGAATCGGTCAGTTTAGGTCAAACGCTTGTCTGGAACCGTCCACCCTGGATAGAGCCAGACGCCCCTCAACACTTCGAAATCCTATTTGAGGACCCCTATCTCCTGGCCGTCAACAAACCCAGCGGGTTGCCCACTCTCCCCGGCGGCGGCTTCATGGAAAATACCCTCCTGCGCTTGGTGCAAAAGCGAAACCCCAACGCCAACCCTGTCCACCGGTTGGGGCGAGCCACCACCGGCATCGTCCTCTTTGCTAAAACACCGCAGGCGGCCTCTCGTCTATTCGCAAACTGGAACACACCCAGAGTTCAAAAAATCTATCGGGCGCTGGCTCAAAACAAGGCACACCACGACTCCTACGAAATCCTCACACCCATCGGACTCGTACCGCACCCGCTCATCGGTTCCGTGTGGGCCGCCAACCCAAGTGGCAAACCGTCTAAGTCGTTGGCAAGGGTGATCTCTCGCACCACCATCACCACTATATTTGAGGTTACCCTTTATTCTGGGCGCCCTCATCAAATCAGAATCCATCTGGCATCCATCGGCCATCCCCTGGTTGGCGACCCTCTGTACGGCTTCACCGGCCAACCCCTTGAAAATCTCCCCGGCCTCCCCGGCGACGGAGGATATCTCCTGCACGCCCAGTTTCTGAAATTCCACCACCCCATCACCGAAGAACAAGTCAGTCTTGAGGCCGCTGTGCCGGCCGGATTCTCATCGCGTTAGTAATTCAAGGTGAAAATCTAATCGGGGTGGAGGATGCCCGTTAGTTGGCGAATTGTAAGCGACTCTCAGACTTCGAGGCCTGAACGCCTCTGGGGACTTCTTCTGCCCAGTATGGACAGGCCTGACTGGAAAGATACACTTCGAGTAAGTCATAGTTTGCTCCATGGTCAGTCGCTGTCAGTATGGTTGTAAGATGCGGAAACAGCGAGGTTCCGGCCGCCGGGACGCACGGAGAGCGTCCGCGCGCATCCGGCAGG
>JAFLBB010000038.1 GCA_017304135.1 Acidobacteriota bacterium
GGCCTGGGCCGCGGCAAGCCGGCGGAGCGGCGTGCAGCTAGCACCCGGCGCACCCGGCGCACCCGGCGCACCCGGCGCACCCGGCGCACCCGGCGCACCCGGTAAAATAGGGGCGATGATTCGCCGCCACTTCCTCACCGTCCCCGCCCTCGCTCCCGCCGCCGCCCTGCTCTCGCAGTCCCCGGCCGCGGCCCAGTCGAAAAAGTTCACAATCTCCCTCGCCCAATGGTCCATCCACAAAGCGATCCAAAGCCGTCTCATCACCAACCTCGATTTCCCCCGCATCGCCCGCGAGCAATTCGGAATCGAAGGTCTGGAATTCGTCAACGCCCTCTGGGAGGCCCCCACCGAGGGCTACGTCTCGCGCCTCAAACGCAACATGCGCGAAACCGGCACCCAGTGCGTCCTCATCATGTGCGACAACGAAGGCTTCATGGGCGCCGTCGACAAGGCCGAACGCCTTCGCGCCGCCGACAACCATCGCAAGTGGATCGACATCACCGCTGAACTCGGCGGCCATGCCATCCGCACCAACATGTACCCCGGCCAGAAGCAGCCCGCCACACCCGCCGAGATCGACACCTTCCTCGGCCACTGCGCCGAAAGCTTCGCCCGCCTCTGCGAATACGCCAAGACCCGCAACATCAACGTCATCATCGAAAACCACGGCGGCGTGTCATCGAACCCTGATGTTGTCGTCGCCCTCATGAAGAAGGCCGGCCTGGCCAACCTCGGCACCCTCCCCGACTTCGGCAACTTCCCCAAGGAAATCGACAAATACGACGCCGTCCAGAAGTTGATGCCCTACGCCAAGGGCGTCTCCATGAAGTGCTTCGACTTCACCCCCGCCGCCGACGAAACCACCATCGACATGCCCCGCATGATGAAAATCGTCGCCGCCGCCGGCTACACCGGCTGGGTCGGCATCGAATACGAAGGCCGCCGCCTCACCGAATTCGAAGGCATCCAGGCCGCCAAACGCTGCCTCGAAAAACTGCTCTAGCCGTTCATCCGCGCCAGCTGCTCCAGGTCGAGCCGCCCCGTATAAATCGCCATCCCCAGCGCCGCGTGCACGCGCATCTTCTGCAACTCGCGGATCTCCTCCAGCGTCGTGATGCCGCCCGCCGCCGTGATGTCCAACTCCGTCGCCGCCCGCAGCCGCCGGAACCAATCCAGATCGGTCCCCTGCAGCATCCCCTCCTTGTCCACATACGTGCACAGGAAGCCGCCGCAATAGGGCTCCAACTGGCTCAACACCGCCTCCGCCGTGAGGTTCGTTGACTCGCGCCATCCCCTCACCGTAATCCGCCCGCCCTTGGAATCGAGCGCAATCAACACCCGCTCGCGCCCGATGGCCCCAGCCACCGCGCCCAGAAACTCCGTGCTCACCCCGTTCGCCGTGAATGCCGCCGTGCCCACAATCACCTGCTTCGCTCCCTGCTCCACCAGCGCCTTCGCCCGCTCTACCGAACGCACACCGCCGCCCACACGGCACACCGCGCGGCTGGCCAGCAACCGCACCAGTTCATCGTTTGAACCCGAGCCGATCGCCGCATCCAGATCGATCACCTGAATCTCCGGAAACGCCCGGAACCGCTCCAGCATCTTCTCCGGCGTGTCGCCCTCCAGTGCCTTCTCGCGCCCTTGCACGAGCTGCACCACCTTGCCGTCCATCAAATCAATGCAGGGAACAATCACGTTAATATCCGCTCCGCACGGGAATGCCGTGCCCGTTGAGATAGTCCTTCAAAGCGCTCACCGTGTAAGTGCCGTAGTGAAAAATGGAAGCCGCCAGCGCCGCGTCGGCCTTGCCCTCGGTCATCACCTGCAGGAAGTCCTCAGGCTTGCCCGCGCCGCCCGAGGCAATCACCGGAATGCGCGTCGCCTCCGACACCGCGCCCGTCAGCGCGCAATCAAAGCCCGTCTGCACGCCATCGGTATCCATCGACGTCAGCAGGATCTCACCCGCGCCTAGCTCTTCTCCGCGCCGCGCCCACTCCACCGCATCGATGCCTTCATCCACGCGCCCACCCTTGGTGAACACATTCCACCCCGAGCCATCGGCGCGCCGCCGCGCATCAATCGCCAGCACCACCGCCTGCGCGCCAAACTCCTTGCTCAACTCCGTGATCAGCTCCGGCCGGTGCACCGCCGCCGTATTCACGCTCACCTTATCGGCCCCCGCCATCAGGATGCGCCGCGCGTCCTTGATGCTGCGAATGCCCCCGCCCACCGTCAGCGGAATGAACACCCGCTGCGCCGTGCGAAACACCACATCGGCCATCGTCGCCCGCTCATCGCTCGAAGCCGTGATGTCCAGGAACACAAGCTCATCGGCCCCCTGCTCGTTGTAGCGCTCGGCCAGTTCCACCGGGTCGCCCGCATCGCGCAGGTTCACGAAGTTCACGCCCTTCACCACGCGCCCCGCCGTCACGTCCAGGCACGGGATGATTCTCTTGGCCAGCATTGCTCTCTCCTACAGCTCCACGAAATTCTTCACGATCTTCAAACCCAGCGGCCCGCTCTTCTCCGGATGGAACTGCACCCCAAACAGGTTGTCCCGCTCCAGCACCGCCGTGTAGGGAATCGTGTACGTGCACGTCGCCGCCGTCGCCTCGTTCACTGGAGCGTAGTAGCTGTGCGCAAAATACACATACGGCTTCTCGCCCACGTCCTTCAGCAACCGCGAACCGGCGCGCGCTTCCAAATCGTTCCAACCCATATGCGGCACACGCATGTCGCCGGTGAACCGCGCCACCTTCTGCGGAAAGAGCCCCAGGCCCTTCACCTCCGCGTCTTCCTCGCTCTCGCTGAACAACGCCTGCAAGCCGAGACAAATGCCAAGGAACGGCACGCCCTTGCCGATCTGCTCGAGAATCGCCTCGCGCACCCGCATCGCATCCAGCGCCCGCACCATCTGCCCGAAGTGCCCCACCCCCGGCAGTATGATCTTCTCGGCCGCGAGCAATCCCGCCGCATCGTCCACCAGCTTGTAAGGCGCGCCGATCTTGGCCAGCGTGTTCTGCACCGACCGCAAATTCCCCGCCCCGTAATCGAAGATCGTGATCGTCATGGCAGCCTCTTACAGCAATCCCTTCGTCGACGGCAGTTGGTCCTTCATCCGCGCATCCTTTGAGCACGCATACCGCAGCGCCCGCGCGAAGCACTTGAACACGGCCTCGATCTTGTGATGGTTCGACCGCCCGTACATCACCTTCGCATGCAGGTTCGCCCCCGCCGCGCTGATGAAGCCGTGAAAGAAGTCCTCCACCAACTCGGTCTGCAAATCGCCCACCAGCCGCACCTTCACCAGGTCCTTGTAAACCAGCGCGGGGCGCCCGCTCAAATCCAGCGCCACCACCGCCAGCGTCTCGTCCATCGTCATCACGAAGTAGCCCGCGCGGTTGATGCCCTTCTTATCGCCGATGGCCTGCTTGAACATCTCGCCCAACGCGATGCCCACGTCTTCCACCGTGTGATGCTGGTCGACGTCCAAATCGCCCGTGGCCTTCAGCTTCAGATCAAAACCGCCATGCCTGGTGAACAGCTCCAGCATGTGATCGAAGAAGCGGATGCCCGTCGTGATCTCGTAGCGCCCCTTCCCTTCAATCGTCAGCTTGCCTTCGATCTGCGTCTCTTTCGTGATCCGTTTGACGGTGGCGGTTCTCATTGGTTCAGAAACTCCGGCAGTTCGTTGATGTCGTTCAAAATCACCATGGCGTTCGCGGCCTCCAGCAACTCCACCAGCTTTTCCCGCTGCGGCACGCCCGCCGCCGCAATCCCGATAAACGGCACGCCCGCCGCCCGCGACGCCCGCGCGTCATCCACCGTGTCGCCGATGTACCAGTACTCAGCCTCCGGCGCCGCGGCCACAATCTTCTGCAGCCCTTCCGGATGCGGCTTGCCGTGCGTCACATCATCGGCGCCAATGAAGGGATGAAAGTGCAGGTGGCGCGCAAACCGCCGCAGCGTCATCTGGGCTTCGTCCCGCAGCCGCCCGGTAAAGATCGAAAACTGGAAGCGCTCATTCAGCTTTTCGAGCATCCCCGGCTGAGCAATCCACTTCTCGCGGCTCATCAGGCCATCGGGAATGCCATCGGTCACCGTGCCGAAGAAGATTCCATCGAAGTACTCCCGCACGGTATCGAACTCCACCTCCGTGCCCAGGTCGCGCGCAATCTTCTGCGACAGCGCCCAGTCGTTGTTCCAGCCGCCGGCGTTCTTGTACTCCTGCACCAGTTCGCGGGTGATTGACTTCCCCGTAAAATGCGCCACCGTCTGGCAGATGGTCTCGCGATAGCTCTCGCCCACCTCTACCAGCACGCCGTCCATGTCGAAGACAATGAATTCCTTCACCAGATGCTCTCCAGTTCCCGGAAGAAGCGCCTCACCTGCTCGCGCGTCCCGATGGTCACCCGCACACACCCGGCGATCTCGTAGCTCCGGTCCCGCACCAGCACTCCCCGCTCGCGCAGCGTGTCGCGAATGGCGATGCTGCGTTCCCCGGCGCGGAACAGCACGAAGTTCGCCCTGCTGCGGAAGTAAGGAATCCCCATCCGCTCAAAGCCCGCGTAGGCTTCCTCGCGCGCCGCCAGCACCTCATCCACAAACCCGCGGATGTAGTCCGTGTCCTCCACCGCCGCCCGCGCCGCCAGCGCCGCCACCGCGTTCACGCTATACGGCGACTGCGCCTTGTGCATCCACGCGCAGTTGGCCGCCCGCGAAAACAGGCACCCCAAACGCATCGATGCCATGCCATACGCTTTCGAAAAGGTCCGGCTGACGAACAAGTTAGGGAACGCCGCCAGTTCGCCCAGTGCGGTCACCCCGCAAAATTCGAAGTAGGCTTCGTCGATCAGCACGGCGGCGTTCGGCGCGGCTTCCAATATCCGCCGCACCTCCGGCAAATCAATGCCCGTGCCCGTCGGGTTGTTCGGATTGGAAATCAACACCGCCTTCGTCGCCGGTGAAATCGCGGCGATGAGTTCTTCGAGAGGAAACGCCAATGTGCCTTCGCGATACGCGATCTCCGTGACCCGCGCGCCCGCCAGTTCTGAATAGAAGCGGTACATCGCATAGCTCGGATGCAGCGTGATCACTTCCTCGCCGTCATCGACGAACGTGTTGATCAACACCTGAATCGCTTCGTCGGTGCCGTTGGTGAGCAGAAACTCGTTTTCGCTCACGCCGAAAAATTGCGCCAGCGCGGCCTTCGTCTCGCCATACTCCGGATAGACGCTCAGCCCGGCCTCGCTCAGCTTTTCTTTTAGATACTCGATCACACGCGGTGAGCTGCCGACAGTGTTTTCGTTGAAGTCGAGCCGCAGCTTGCCCGCGCGCCCGCCCGTCGGCGGCGAATAAGGCGCCATGCGCTGCACCGCCGGGCGCACGGCCAGCCCGCGCGGCCTCACTGCCCCTCCGTCAGCCACGGGTACGCACCTCCACCGAACGCGCGTGCGCTTCCAAACCTTCGGCGCGCGCCAGCGTCGTCACGCTTGCTTCCAGTTTCTTGAGCGCCGCCAGGCTCAGCTCCTGCGTGCTGATCACCTTCACGTAATCGGCCGTCGATAAACCGCCGCGCAGCCGCGCCACGCCGCTCGTCGGCAGCACGTGATTCGGACCGCTGGCATAGTCGCCCGCCGCCTCCGTGCTCACAGGCCCAATGAAAATGCTGCCCGCATGGCGGATGCCCGCCAGCAGCGAACGGTCGGGAATGCTCAAATGTTCCGGCGCGAATCGATTGGAAATTTCCACCGCCTCGGCCTGCGAACTCACTACAATGATCGCGCTGTTGCGCTCAATTGCCTTGCGCGCCACCGCCGCCGTGGGCAGCGTCGCCAGTTGCCGCTCCACCTCTTTGGCCACCGCCGCCGCCAGTTGCTTCGACTTCGTCAGCACGATCGCGCTCGCATCCGTGTCGTGCTCAGCCTGCGCCAGCATGTCCGCCGCGATCCACTTCGGATTGGCCTCGCTCGCCTTCTCATGCGCGATGATCAGAATCTCCGTCGGTCCCGCCACAAAGTCGATGCCGACCTCACCAGCCAGCAGCTTCTTCGCCGCCGCCACATAGATGTTGCCCGGCCCCACAATGCGGTCCGCCCTCGGCACAGTCTTCGTGCCGTAGGCGAACGCCGCGATCGCATGCGCCCCGCCCATGCGGAAAAAACGGTTCACCTTGAGATAACCCGCCGTGCCCATCACCGCTTCGGCCGGCTTGGGCGAACAGGCGCACACCATCCCCACACCGGCCACCTGCGCCGGAATCGCCGTCATCATCAGCGTCGACGGCAGCGGATAACGCCCGCTGGGAATGTATGCCGCCACAACATCGAGCGGGCGAATCACCTGCCCCGTCTTCAACCCCGGCGCGAGCATCGCCTGCTTGGCCACCGGCAACTGCAGCTTCGCATAGGCGCGGATATTTGCTGACGCCTGCTTCAGCGCCGACTTCATCTGCTTGCTCGATCCGGCGTAAGCCGCATCGAGCGCCGCTTGCTGTACGGCCACCGTGGCCGCATCCAGGCCATCGAACTTGCGCGCATACTCCACCAGCGCCTTGTCGCCCTTCGTCCGCACGGCTTCGAGAATCGGCCTCACCAGCCCTTCGGCCTCGGTCATCCGCCCCGCGCGCCGCCGCAGCATCGCGCTCACCGCACTCGTATCAACGATTCGCACCATGGCTACATCACAACCTTGTTCAACGGATACTCGACAATGCCCTGCGCCCCGGCTTCCTTCAACCGCGGAATGATCGTGCGCACGGTGGCCTCTTCGAGAATCGTGTTCACCGCCACCCACTCGCCATCGCTGAGGTTGGAGATGGTCGGATTCTTCAGCGCAGGCAGCACGGCCAGCACCCTCGGCAGGTCGACCGTCTTCACGTTCAGCATCAGCCCGACCTTACCCAGCGCGCCCATCGCGCCTTCGAGCAACATGCGGATGTCTTCCAGCTTGCGGCGCTTCCAGGCATCGGCCCAGGAAGTCTTGTTAGCGATCAGCTGCGTGTTCGATTCGAACAGAGTTTCGATAATGCGCAGCTTGTTGGCCCGAAGCGATGAACCCGTCTCCGTCACTTCCACGATGGCATCGGCCAGCACGGGCGGCTTCACTTCGGTCGCCCCCCAACTGAACTCCACCTTCGCCTTCACGCCGTTGCGCTCCAGATACCGCTTGGTGGCGCCCACCAGTTCGGTGGAGATGATCTTGCCCTCAAGGTCCTTCACCGTTTGAAAGGGCGAGGCCTCGGGCACGGCAAGCACCCAGCGCACTTTGCCGAAGCTCTGCTTGGAATAGACGAGGTCGCACACCACCTGCACATCGGCGTCATTCTCAGCGACCCAATCGAGGCCGGTGAGTCCCGCATCCAGGATGCCGTCATCCACGTAGCGCGCCATCTCCTGCGCGCGGATCAGCATGCACTCGATCTCCGGATCGTCAATCGACGGGAAGTAGCTGCGTGAACTCGTGCTGATGTTAAACCCGGCGCGGCGAAACAGGTCCACCGTGGCCGATTCGAGGCTGCCTTTGGGAATGCCCAGCTTCAGCGTGCCGCTCATTTCGAACCTCCGTAGACAGCCTTGGGATCGTAGCTCCGCGTATCCACCGTCTGCCATTCCTCGCCCGCAAGCTCGCGAAAGAAGCAGCTTTCGTAGCCCTCGTGGCAGACGCCCGGCCCTTGCGCTTCGACGGTGAGCAACACCGCGTCGCGATCGCAATCCGTGCGCGTCTCCTTCACCACCAGGCGGTGGCCCGAGCTCTCGCCCTTCAGCCACAGCTTCTGCCGCGAACGGCTATAGAAGGTGGCGTAGCCGGTTTCACGCGTCAGCCGCCAGGCCTCTTCGTTCATGAAACCGACCATGAGCACACGCCCCGTGGCGTGGTCCTGAATGACGGCGGTGACGAGGCCGTCGAGCTTTGAAAAATCGAGATCCATAGAGTCCTTCTGTCGAGGAGGCCGCCTACATGGCCGGCGTGCGTTCGCGCTAAAAACGAAAAGCCCGCCGGAGTGCGGCGGGCTCGTTAGCGCAACTGAAAATCGGTCTCTTCCGCCAGTCGCCCGTCGCTACACACCATGGGTATGGTGATGGTGGTGATGGGCGTGGCGAAGCATGAATTCGTAGTATATCAAAACGCCTGCGCCAAGTCAGCGAGGATGTCCTCCGCCGCTTCGATGCCGGTGGACAGGCGGATGAGGCCGTCGCCGATGCCAAGCCGCTGGCGCTGCTTGGGGGCCAGGTCGCGGTGGGAGCTCATAGCCGGATAGAGAGCCAGCGTGTGCACGTCGCCGAGCGTGGTGGCGCGGACGATCAGCTTCAGGCGGTCCATAAAACGGAACACGCCTTCGCGCGTGGCGTCCTTCAAATCGAAGCTCACCATCGCGCCGTGCGGCTTGCCTGCAAAGAGACGCCCGATGGTGGCGGCGTCGGTGTGCTGCGCGTCGCCAGGATAGTAGACGCGCGAGACGCCGGGATGCGCGGCGAGCCACGACGCAACAGCGGCGGCGTTGGCGCACTGGCGTTCCATGCGCAGCGGGAAGGTCTTCACGCCGCGCATCGTGAGATAGCACTCAAACGGGCCCAGCCCCGGACCACTCGTCTTGCCGATGGCGCGAACAATGGGCAGGTGCGCCTCGTCGCTGATGACGACGCCGCCCAGAACATCACCGTGGCCCGCAAGAAACTTGGTGAGGCTGTGCACCACAAGGTTCGCCCCAAGCTTCAGCGGCTGCATCAGCAGCGGCGTGGCGAAGGTGCTGTCGACGATCAGCGCCGCCCCGGCGGCGCGCGTCATCTCCGCGATGCGGTCCATCGGCCCCACGCGCAGCAGCGGATTGGAAATTGACTCCATCAACACGCAGCCCGGCTTGTGCTCTTCGATCGCCTTGGCCACGGCCGCTTCGTCGCAGATGTCGACGTAGTTCACCTCAACGCCCATCGGCTCGAGCAGGCTATTCAGCATGCGCATCGTGGCGCCGTAGATGGCGTTGGCGGCCACCACGGAGCGGCGTCGATCGGTGAGCGCGGCCTGCAACGCCACCTGCAACGCCGACATGCCGGACGAGGTGGCAAGCGAGCCTGCGCCCTCTTCGAGCGCGGTCAACTGCTCCTCCAGCGCATGCGCCGTGGGCGTGTCGTAGCGCGAATAGCAATAGCCGTCGATCTCTTCGGCGAAGACCTTGTCAAGGTCGGCCATCTCGGCATAGGAGTAGCTCGACGCCGTATAGATGGGCGTAGTCGAGGGAATGGCGGCGGGCTGTTTCTTGCGGTCGCCCGCGTGCACCGCTTTCGTGTGGATGTTCATTTGCGTTTCCAGCGCGTGCCCTCGCGCGTGTCTTCGAGGATGACGCCCTGCTCCAGCAGCAGGTTGCGGATCTCATCGGAGCGCGCGAAGTTCTTCGCCTTCTTGGCGGCGATGCGTTCGTTCACCAGCGCGTCGATGGCCTCGTCGCTCAGGCCGCCTTCACGCTCCACCGGACGCAGGATGTCGAAGATGGAATCGAAGGCCGCCAGCAGCGCCTGCGCCGGCTCACGGTTGCCCGCGGTGAACTGCGCGCCGTCCATGGCCGAGTTGGCGTCGCGGATGAATTCAAAGATGGCCGCCAGCGCACCGGCTGTGTTGAGGTCGTCGTCCATCGCCAGTTCGAAGTCGCGCAGCGCCGTGGCCGTGCGTTCGATCAATTGCGTGTTCGTGCCGTCGGGGAACTTCTCGCCATCCAGGCGCAGCTTGAAGTTGCGCAGGCGTTCGAGCGAACTGGCATGCGAGCGCAGCCCGTCCATGGTGAAGTTGAGCTTCGTGCGGTAATGCGCCGAGGTGAGCAGGTAGCGGATCACATCGGGCTGCCAGCCCTGCTCCATCAGATCGCGGAGCGTATAGAAGTTGCCGAGCGACTTCGACATCTTCTGCCCCTCCACCATCAGGTGTTCGGCGTGGAGCCAGAAGCGCGAGAAGGTCTTGTGCGTAATCGCTTCGCTTTGGGCGATCTCGTTTTCGTGGTGCGGAAAGGTGAGGTCGATGCCGCCGGCGTGGATGTCGAGCGTCTCGCCGAGGTACTTCATCGCCATCACGGAACACTCAATGTGCCAGCCCGGCCGTCCGGCGCCGAAATCGCTATCCCAATAGGGCTCGCCTTCCTTGCGCTGTTTCCAGAGCACAAAGTCGCGAGCGTCGTCCTTGTCGTACTCATCCACGTCGACGCGCGCGCCGGACTTCATACCGGAAAAATCAAGCCGCGCCAGCTTGCCGTAGTTGGGGAACTGCGCGATGCGGTAGTAAACCGAGCCATCGCTCACATAGGTGTAGCCGTCCTGCTTGAGCTTGGCGATGGCGTCGAGCATCTCTTGAATGTGCTCGGTGGCGCGCACGAGGCGTTCGGGGCGCTCCAGGCGCAGCTTGTCGATGTCTTCGAGGAAGGCTTTTTCGTAGACCTCGGTGTACTCTCCGAGAGTCTTGCCCTGCTGCATGGCATTGCGGATGATCTTGTCTTCCACGTCGGTGATGTTCATCACGTGGTTGAGCGTGTAGCCGCGATAGCGGAGCCAGCGGCGCAGCAGGTCCTGGAAGGTGAAGGTGCGCAGGTTGCCGATATGGACGAAGTGGTAGACGGTTGGCCCGCACGTGTACATGCGGACCGTCTTCCCGTCCTGCGTCGAGAAGTCATCCACCTGTTGGGTGAGTGTATTGAAAAAGCGCACTGCCATGAGGAGGTCTAACCATGTTACCAAGGGCCGGATCAGGCCCCGCGGCTAGCGCTGTTCGACGCGGTAAAGATGCGTCGCCGTGCGCATGATCAGGCTCTTGCCTGCGATGGCGGGCGTGGCCATGATCATCTCGGTGAGCGCATTGGTGTGGAGCAGCTTGTACTCCGGCCCGGCCTGGACCACGTAGGTGTCGCCGTCCTCGCTGGCTAGGAACAGCTTGCCGTCGTAAGCCCACGGGCTGGCGGTGAACGCGACCGTGCCTTCGCTGATGCGCACCTTGTCGTAGACCAGCTTGCCCGTGCGAGCGTCGTGCGCGGTGAGGAAGCCGCGGTCGTAAAGCGTGTAGTAGAGGTCGCCATAGACGAGCGGCGAGGGATTGTAGGGGCCGCCCTGCGGCAGGTGCCAGGCGATGTGCGCATTGGTGGTTTCACCGGGCTTGAGCGAGATGTCGCCGCGCGCGCCGGGTTTCACGGCAAAGACGGGGCGCACCTGGTCACCGACATAGCCCGAGGCGATGTAGAGCAGGCTGTGGCGGGTGAAGGGCGTGGGGATGACGATGGAGCTCATGCCGCCGAACTCCCACAGCAGCTTGCCGTCGAGATCGTAAGAGCGCACGCGGCCCGTGCCGGTGGTGACGATTTCGGTGCGCGCGGCATGGATCCAAACGAACGGCGTGGACCAGTTGCTTTTCTCGTCGCGGGCAACGCGCCAGATCTCGCGCCCGGTGCGTTTATCGAGCGAGGCGAGGTAGGAGGCGACCTCGTTGTCGTGCACGATGTAGAGGCGTTCGTCATGCAGGACGGGCGAGGCGGAGGTGCCCCAGCCATAGCGCATCTCGTGTTGCGGCACGGGTTTTGACCAGAGTTGTTTGCCATTGAGGTCGAAGCAGAAGAACCCGGCGCTGCCGAACCAGACGTAGAGGCGTTCGCCGTCGGTGGCCGGCGTTTCGCTGGCGAAGGTGTTCTTCAAGTGGCGTGCGATGGCGGGCACGCCGCGATGCACCTCGCGTTCCCACAGCAGCTTGCCGGTTTCGAAATCGAAGGCGTAGACGAGCCAGCGGTGGACGTCGCTGGGCGTGCCGCGATTGCCGCCGAAGTAGAGTCCCTTCTTGGGCGGCTCCTTGTCTTCGCTGCTGATAACAGCGGTGAGGAAGATGCGCCCGCCGGCGATGATGGGCGACGACCATCCGGCGCCGGTGACGGGAACGCGCCAGCGGATGTTCTCGGTACCGCTCCAGCGCACGGGCAGACCTGCTGAGTCGGAGATGCCGTTGGAGCCGGGGCCCCGGAACTGCGGCCAAGGGGCATCGGCGGCGTGCAGGCAGAGGGTTCCCAGAAGCGCCCAGACGAATGGTCTCATGCAGGGGATTATACTGGCCGCATGGAACGACGGTCGTTTATGGCCTCACTGCTGGCGGCTTCCGGTGCGGCTGGCGGCGCGCTCCTGGCGCAGGCGCGGAGGCCGAATGTTGTGGTGATTCTGGCTGATGATCTGGGCTGGAACGACGTTGGGTTCCACGGCTCGGAGATCCAAACGCCGAACCTCGACCGGCTGGCGGCCGAGGGCACCCAACTGGATCGCTTCTATTCGTTCCCGCTGTGTTCGCCCACGCGCGGCGCACTGCTCACGGGGCGTTATCCGCTGCGGCTTGGTCTTGGTATGACAGTCATCCGGCCGTGGGTGAGGTTCGGCCTGCCGCTGGGCGAACGCACGATCGGCGATTACTTTGGCGACGCCGGCTATGAGACCGCGATGAGCGGCAAGTGGCACCTGGGGCACTACAGCCGCAGGTTCCTGCCTGGCGCGCGCGGCTTTTCGCACACGTATGGGCACCTCAACGGCATGATCGATTACTACACGCATGACCGCGACGGCGGGCTCGACTGGCATCGCGACGGCAAGGCGCTGCGCGAAGAGGGGTATTCGACCGACCTGATCGCCGCCGAGGCCGAGCGCTTGCTCCGCGGGCGCGACAAGTCGAAGCCAATGATGCTCTACGTGCCGTTCAACGCGCCGCACACGCCGCTGCAAGCGCCGAAGGAGGTGGAGGCCAAGTATGCCCACATCCAGGATGCGAGGCGGCGTACGTTCGCGGCAATGGTGGACCGCATGGACACAGGCGTGGGGCGCATTCTCGCGGCGCTCGACGCCGAGGGCATGCGCGACAACACGATCGTGCTGTTCCTCTCCGACAATGGCGGGCCGGTGGGCGCGGGCGCGCGCAACACACCCCTGCGCGGCGCCAAGGGCAGTGCCTGGGAGGGCGGCACGCGTGTGCCGGCGGTGATGCGGTTCCCCGGCACGGTGGCGGCGAAAGGGAAGTCGCCGCAGGTGATGACGGCGATGGATGTGCTGCCGACCCTGGCCGAGGCGGTTGGCCTGAGCGCGCGCTGGAAGAACGCGCTCGACGGCAGGAGCATGTGGACGAACATCCGCACGGGGCGCGTGGAAGCGCGCGAGGACCTCTTCTTCTCCATTGAGAGCGAGCGCACACTTCACTTTGCCGTGCATCACTGCAAGGGCGACGAGCAATGGAAACTGGTGCGCGAGGTGGGAACCAAGCAGCCGTCGACGATGACGGCGCTGTTCCGCATCGATCAGGACGCAACGGAATCGAAAGATGTCGCGTCGCAGTATCCAGCGCTGGTGGATGAGCTGGTGACGAAGCTGGAGGCCTGGCGCAAGCAGGCGCACGCGGAGACGTTGCGGCATGTGCCGGTGGAACCGGGCAAGCGGAAATCGCCGCCGGCATGGGTGGAGGCAGCCGAACCATGACACGGTGGAGGACACTATGGGGGAGGCTGTGGGGACAGGAGGCAGGATTGATTCGCAACTGGATGTGGGTGCTGTTGCTGGCCGCGCCGGCATGGGCGCAGAGCTTCACGATCACAACGCCGTGCCCGTTGACGCAGGGCACCGTGGGAACGAACTACGGCGTTCAATTTGAAACAGTCAACGGCAAGACGCCCATCCGCTATGCCTACTCGGAAGGCTTTCTGCCGCCTGGGCTGACCTTCGCGCAAGGCGGCGGCCTGTTCGGCACGCCACAGGCGCAGGGCACGCTGAACTTCACCATCCGCGCCACCGACGACAACAACATCACGGTGACCAAGGCGTGCTCGATCACGATCGCGCCGTCGGCGGCCAATCCGGTGCAGATCGCCACGCCGTGTCCGCTGCCGCAGGCGGCCAGCAATGAGCCGTACACAACGACGCTCGCGGCAAGCGGCGGCCTTGCCCCCTACACGTGGACGTTGCCGTTCGGAGCGCTGCCCACGGGCTATGCGCTGGGCGCGGTGAACGGCGTGATCTCCGGCACGACAACGCAGAACGGGACCTTCCGCTTCATCCTCAGCGTGAACGACAGCAGCGGGCAACTGGCGGTGAAGGAATGCACGATGGCGACCGCGCCCGCCGGGGGCAACGCGTTTACGCTGACCTCGCTCACGCCCAATCAGGCGCTGGCGGGCTCAAGCGCCGTCACGATCACGCTGCGCGGGGCGGGGTTCAACTCCAGTTCCACAGTGGTGTGGAATGCGGGAACGGGAAATACGGTGAACCTGACAACCACCTTCGTCGATGCCGGAACGCTGCGCGCCGATGTTCCGGCCTCGCTGCTCACGGCCGGGGGCAGTTTCCCCATCGCCGTGCGGAGAACGGTGCTCACTTCGCCTGAGTTCACCAACACGCTGATCTTCACCGTGTCGGGCGGGCTGGCGATTCAAACCACATGCCCGTTGCCGGCGGCCTCGCAGGGCACGCCGTACCGTTATCAACTGGTGGTGACGGGCGGCTTCGCGCCCTACACCTGGACGATCACGGGCGGCGCATTGCCACTGGGGCTGGGCTTGACCTCGGGCGGCGAGGTGACGGGCACGGCGACCGAGTCGGGCCTGTCGAACTTCACGCTGCGGGCCACCGATTCGCAACAGAACGCCGCGAACCTGACGTGCTCGATGCGCGTGAACGGACCGTTTGAAATCAAGCCGGCCTTCCTGAGCTTCGTCACCACGCAGGGCGTGTCGCCGGTGGCGCAGGAGCTCAGCGTCACCAGCGGCGCGGGACCGGTGCCGGTGACGGTGCAGGCCCCGGCGGTGCCGTGGCTGCGGACGCAGTTGAGCAGTTCGAATTCGCCGCTGCGGCTGCGCGTGGAGGTGGACAGCACGGCGCTGGCGGTGGGCGCCTACAACACGGTTGTTACGGTACTGGCGCCGGCGGCGAGCAACGGGCAGATCAGCATTCCCGTGGTGGTGCAGGTGAATGCGCCGGTGGCGGCGCAAATGCAGGTGAGGCCGCGCGGCCTGGCCATCCGCGTGCCGCGGGGCACGGCGCAGCCGCAGTTCCGGCACCTCACGATTTCCAATTCCGGCGCGGGCACGTTCAACTATGCGATCACGATTGCGCCCGTGAGCGGCGGGCAATGGCTGACCGTGCTCGACACAACGGGCACGGTGTTGCCGAACCAGCCGGCGTATGCGGTGATGCAGGCCAATCCGGCGGGCCTTGCACCGGGGACGTACCTGGCGCGAGTGACGGTGAGCGGCGGGCCTGGCGGGCAGGCACAGACGCTGCTCGCTTCGATGAGCGTGAGCGCGGGACCGGAGCAGCTGGGCCTCTCGACAAGCGCCCTGACGTTCCGCGGCGTAGTGGGCGGAGCGGCGCCGCCGGCGCAGGAGTTGGAGGTGCTGTCGCAAGGGGCGAATGCGCTGTTCTGGCAGAGCGCGGGCGGCGGCGCGGCGGGCATCGGCAACTTTTTGCGCGTGGATCCGGCGAGCGAGTCGGCGCGGCCCGATCTGCCGTCGCGCGTACAGGTGGCGGCCGATACGACGGGCCTGACGCCGGGGCTCTATAGCGGTCTGCTGCGGGTGAGCACGGGCGCCGACAACGCGCCGAGGCTGGTGGCGGCGCACCTGCGCTTGTTGACGGCGGGCCAGCAGCCGGGCTTGCAGGCGAGTCCGGGCGGGCTGCTGTTTGTCACGCAGCAGGGAGCGGGCGATCCGGCGGCGCAGTCGATTACGCTCACGAATCCGGCCGCTTCACAGGCTTCGCTGGAGTTGGCGTTGAACGGCGATACGAGGCCGTTCCGGCTGCCGGCGCAGACGCCGGTGACGCTGGGCCCGGGCGAGACGCAGGCGGTGCAGGTGGGCGTGGCGTCGGCGAACCTGGCGGCGGGCGTGTATGAAGGCGGGCTGGTGGTGTCGCTGACGGGCGACGCGCAGGTGAAGATCGTCCCGCTGCGACTGGTCGTGACGCCCTCGGCGGGATGCGCACGGTCGTCGATTCACATTGCGCCGGTGCTGCCGCTGGCTGGCTTTCTGGCGATGACGGGGTCGGGGCTGCCGGTGAAGTTGCGCCTGGTGGACAACTGCGGCGCGGCGGTGACGACGGGCGCGGTGACGGCGCGGCTGGCCTCGCCCGATGCGACACAGTCGTCGCTCACGCACACGGCCAATGGCGCATGGAGCGGCGATGTGCAGGTTCCCGGCGCGCTGGGCAACGGGCAGGTGAGGCTCGACGTGCAGGCGACCTCGAGCGGCAACTCGTTGCGCGCGGGCCTGACCGTGTTTGGCGCGGCCGATGACACGATTGCGATTCCGGAGTTGGTGGAGGATGCTGTGCTGAGCACGTCGACGTTCCTGCCAGGGCAGCCGGTGGCGCCGGGTGGATTGATAGCGGCGTTTGGCTCGAACCTTGCGGACCGCGCGGCGAGCGCGTTTCCTCCGGCGGTTTCGCTGGGCGGTGCGCTGGCGTTCATGGCCAATCCGGCGACGGGGCTGAGCGGGCTGCCGATGTTTTATGCGAGCCCGGGGCAGTTGAACGGCGAGGCGCCGCGCGATGTGCTGCCGGGTGTATCGCGGCAGATGGTGGTGCAGCGGGGCGGGCAGATTTCGCGTCCCGTGGATGTGACGCTGGCGGCGGCGCAGCCGGGCATTTTCACCGTCAACCAGCAGGGCACGGGGCAGGGCGCGATTCTCGATGCCTCGACCACGGCGGAGACAGGCACAGCTGTGCTGGCCGGGCCATCGACGCCGGTGGGCCGCGGGCGCATTGTGAGCATCTATTGCGAGGGCCTGGGGCGGGTGAGTCCGGAGGTGGGCAATGGAACGCCGGCGCCTTCGGCCGAGCCGTTGTCGCGCACGGTGAATGCGGTGACGGTGACGATTGGCGGCCGCAACGCCACGGTTCTGTACGCGGGCCTTGCGCCGGGCTTCGTCGGCCTCTACCAGGTGAACGCGGTAGTGCCGGCCGATGCGCCGGTGGGCGATGCGGTGGCGGTGACGCTGACCGTGGCCAACACGGTGAGCAACACGGCGACGATCGCCATCCGGTAAGAAGCCTTACAACACAACGTCCCCATTCTGTTTGGGCGGAAAAAGAAGCATAATGGGGCATCATGCGAGGCTTGTCTCTTCCCGTTCGTCTGCTGCCGATGACCGCCCTGCTGCTGGCGCCGCTGAGCGTGCGGGCGCAGTCGTATTCCTGCTCCTCGCAGGTGCCTGAGATCGCGGCGGTACGCTCGAAGGGGCTGGCCGAATGGGTAGCGCCGGTGGTGATCCGCTGCACGGGCACGAAGCCTGCGGGTGGGATTGTCGGTTCGATTCAGGTGAACCTGAACGTGCCGACGGCGAGCCGGTCATTGGGCACTTCGGGAACGGCGACCGAGGCGCTGCTGCTGGTGGACTCGCCCGCGCCGGGAGCGCAGGTGGGCCGTTCGGTGGACTCGATCGTGCCGAGCGCGAACGTGATTCAGGGCTTCACGAATCAGGGGCAGACCATCTGGCAGACGCTGGAGATCGCTCCGGCAGGCCCGGCGGGGCCCTTCACGCGCGAGTTCCGCATTGTGAACATACGCGCCAACGTGTCGCAACTGCAACTGCTGGCGCCGGTGACGATGAACATCACGATGCTGACGAATCCCTTTGTGCCGCTCACCGGGACACAGGTGAACGTGGGCACGGTGGTGGGCACGGCGGGCATATCGGCGCGCAGGGTGGACGACATTTTGGATTACTCGGCGGTGATCGACGGCTGTGTCGGCAACAAGTCGACGGTGGATGAGTTCACGCTGCGCGATTTCAACATCCGTTTTAGCGAGGGCGGTTCGGGCGAGTTCCGGCGGCGCAACGTGGCGACGTCGGTGAACTTCGCTTCGGCGGTGGCCAACCAGAACGACCCGCTGACGAACTACGGCACGGAGACGGGTTTTTACAACAACACGCTGACCTCGACGAACGCGATGAACCAGGCGGGGCTGGCGACAAACGGGTCGCGGCTGATGGCGCGGTTCACGGGTGTGCCATCGGGCGTGTCGCTCTACGTGACGGTGTTGCCTGTGCCGGAGGGGACGTCGGCGCCGAGCATTGTGGCGCGGCTGACGGCGGCGGACACGAACGGCGCGGGGCAGTATTCGCCGGTGACTCCGGCGGTGGGAAGCTACGCACAGATTCCGGTGGTGAATGGCGTGGCGTCAGCGGTGTGGGAGGTGTTGGAGTCGGACATTCAGTCGCTTGAGTATGTGAGCTTTGGGGTGGTGGTGTCGGTGCCGGCGAGCACGCCGACGTTTGGCAAGATCAGCCTGCAGGGCGGCATTGGTCCGATTGTGCCGGCCAATCCGGCGGGCGCGCCCTTCACGGCGCCGCTGTTTTCGTCGCTGCCGGTGGGACGCGAGGTGGTGGAGATCCGCACCTGCGCCACGTTGTTGACGGTGGCCTCGCCGTGCCCGCTCAATCCGGCCAGCGTGGGGCAGGAGTACAGACTGGTGGTGGCGGCCAGCGGCGGCACGCCTCCCTATGGATGGTCACTGGCGGCGGGCGCGCTGCCGCAGGGGATTCAACTGGCCAACAACGGATTCCTGGCGGGCGTGCCGCAGGTGTCGGGCACATTCGACTTCACATTTCGCGTGACAGACTTTCTGGGCGTAACGATCACCAAGGACTGCAGCCTGACTGTGACCTCGGCGCTGTCGATCACCTCGGCCTGCCCGTTGCCGGATGCGGCGGTGAGCGTGCCCTATTCGCAACTGCTGACGTCGTCGGGCGGGCAGCCGGGCTACTTATGGCTGGTGTCGCAAGGGTCGCTGCCTCCGGGCGTGAGCCTTTCGCCGAACGGGATTCTGAACGGCACGCCGACCGTGGCGGGTAGCTATGACTTCACGCTCAAGTTGCAAGACGCGCTTTTGTATTCGACGGAGAAGTCGTGCCAGTTGCGGGTGAACGGGCCGTTCCGGCTGTCGCCATCGGAGTTGACCTTCAGCGGACGCGCGGGCGGCGGAGCGCCGGCATCGCAGATGTTGAGCGTGTCGAGTTCAACGGCGGCGCAGTCGTTCAGCGTGCGCGTGACGACCGACAATAACGAGCCGTGGCTGCGGGCCACGCCTTCCACTGGGACGCTGCCGGCGGCGATAGAAGTGACGGCGGACCCGCGTTCGCTGGCGGCGGGCACCTACAGCGGGTTGGTGACGGTGTCGACGTTGAACCTGGCGCAGCAGTCGCTGGTGGCGCGCGTGACGCTGCAAGTAACCGCCGGAGGCGCGCCGCAGTTGAGCGTGGAGCCGACGGGCGTGGTGGTTTCCGCGCCGCGCGGCTCAGGCGCGGTGAGGCGCAGCGTGCAGGTGGTGAACGCGGGCACGGGCTCGTTGAACTACACAACCGCGGTGAGCGAACTGAACGGCGCGGGCTGGATCACGGCCTCGCCCGCATCGGGTACGGCAACGCCTGAGTCGCCGGGCGTGGTGCGGCTGGCGATGAACACATCGACGCTCGATCCGGGCGTCTACCGGGCGCGGCTGACGCTGACGAGCGCATCGACGAACGAGACGAAGGTGGTGCCCATCACGCTCGCGGTAAGCAGCGGTCGCGACCTGATGGAAATTTCGCAGACGGGGCTGACGTTCACGGCGGTGAATGGCGGGGCGCTGCCTCCGCAGCAGGAGTTGACGATTCAATCGAGCGGCGCGGGCGGATTCAGTTGGGACGCCACAGTGGTGGGCGATGCGGCGGGCGCGTCGTGGTTGGCGCTAACGCAATCGGCGGGCAGTGTGACGTCGGGCTCACCGTCGACGGTGGGCGTGCGTGTGAATGCGAGCGGGCTGGCGGCGGGCGTGTATTTCGCCGAGATCCGCTTCCGCGCCTCGGGCGTTGAGAACACGCCGAAGACGGTGCTGGTGGCGCTGCGTGTGCTGCCGGCGGCGACGAACCCGGGCCTGCTGCTCTCGCCAGGCGGCGTAACGTTCACCGCGCGGCAGGGCGAGGCGAACATCCCGCTGCAGACGATTCAATTGCACAACCTGCTGCCGGCGGCGACGCCGTTCGACTACTCGTTCCCCACGGACAACCGCATTTTCACGGCGGCGGCTCCGGATGGCCGGACGGCGACCTCGGGCGCGCCGGTGCGCATTCAGGTGACGGCGAACGTGGCCGGACTGGGGGCGGGCATTTACCGCTACCCGCTGATGATTCAGGGCGCGGCCGATCCGCGTGTGCAGTCAGTGGACGTGACGCTGGTGGTGTTGCCGGGCACAACCTCGGCGGCGGCGCAGGAACCCGTGGAGACGCGGGCCAACTTCACCTGCACGACCGGCAGCGGCATTGCCGTGGTGGCGCGCACGCCGGGAACGGGATTCGCGGCACTGTCGGGACTGGCGCTGCCGCTCGACGTGACGATCACCGAGCGCACGGGCCAACCGCTGCGGGCAGGGTCAGTGACGATGGTGCCGTCGATCGAGGGAGCGGCCACGGTGTCGCTGCGGCATGCCGGCAACGGGCGTTGGACGGGGACTTGGACGCCGTATCTGCCGGCGGGCGGCGCGGTGACGTTGAGCTACTTCGCCGAGGACGCCGACCGCGGCGTGAGCGGATGCGCGCAGACGAGCGGCCTCATCGAAGCCAACGCGGTGACGCCGTATCTGCCGGAAAACGGCGTGGTGAGCACGGCGAGTTTCCAGGCCTATGAACCGGTGGCGCATGGGAGCCTGCTGGCGATCTTTGGATCGAAGCTGGCGGGCACGCCGGCGCAGGCGGGTTCGCTGCCGCTGCCGCTGCAGTTGGGCGGGACGCGGGCGAGCCTGGGCGGCATCGAGATGCCGTTGTTCTATGCGGGCGAGCAAGGCGGGACGTCGCAGGTGAACGCGCAGGCGCCCTACAACCTGGCGGGCGGGGTGATGTTGCCGCTGGTGGTGCGCACGGCGGCGGGCGCGGCGATGACGGAGGTGGTGGTGGCCGAGGCGCAGCCGGGCGTCTTCACGACGAACCAGAGCGGGCAGGGGCAAGGCATTGTGGTGCTGGGAGCGCGGCCTTCGGTGATCGCCGATGCGGCCAACCCGGCGGGGCGCGGCGAGGTGGTGGTGATCTATTGCGCGGGGCTGGGGCGGACGCAGCCGAGCGTGAATGCCGGGGTGGCGGCGCCTTCGAATCCTCCGGCCACGGCGGCGGCTCCGGTGAGCGTGACCATCGGCGGGAAGAGCGCGGCGGTGCAGTTTGCCGGTTTGACGCCAGGGTTGACGGGCCTGTACCAGATCAACGTGGTGGTGCCGCCCGATGCGGACACGGGCAACGCGGTGCCGGTGGTGGTGACGGCGGGAGGCGCGGCCAGCGCGGCGGTGACGATGGCGGTGCGGTAGGGAAGGTGTAGCGCCAGCGCGGATGGCTCTCCCGGTCCGGCTCATTCTCGCCCTCGATCGGCGATCGCTGGACGGCCCGGCGCAAGCCTACGTGGCTACATGTAGCTATAATTGGAAGCATGGAGACCGGCGTCCGCGAACTGAAGGACAACCTTAGCCGCTACCTCCGGCGAATCGAGGCGGGAGAGCGGGTTGTCGTCACTGCACATGGGCGGGCAGTCGCGGTGCTGACTCCCCCGGCCACGAGCCGTCCAGCAATGGCTGGCCAGTTCGCCCGGCTGGTCGCCTCGGGCGTGATCACCCCGCCTGTCGAGGACGGAGATCCGCTGGAAGGCTGCCCGGAGATCCGGCTCCCTCGTGGAACAGCATCCGCCCTGATCGATTGCGACCGTGGCGAAGCGTAAGGCGACCCAAACTCGCGGCGTCCGGGGGCCGGGCGGCACCGGAACCGAGGGCGCGGCTGTCACACGTTACATCGAATCAAGCGCATTGGTTGCGGCCGTGCTTGAGAGCGATTCGGCCGCGCGGGTCTCCATTCGCGCCAAAGGAGAGCGGGTAACGTCCGCTCTCACGTTTGCCGAGGCCAACCGCGCCGTCCTGCGCGCGCGCCTCGCGGGGAGGATCACGGCGCAGCAGCAGCGAGCGGCACTGCTCACCCTGCAGTTGTTTGCCCGCCGGTGTCATGTCGTGAGCGTCACCGAGACGATCCTTGCCCAGGCCGGACGCCCCTTTCCGGTGGAACCGATTCGCACGTTGGACGCCATTCACCTGGCAACCGCCGGAACCTTGGCTGAGCAGCCCGCATTCGTAACCATCGTGACGCGTGACGCGAGGATCCGTAAGAATGCGTCAGCGCTCGGCCATCCCGTAGAATGATGCAGTTGCGCGGAGCGGGAGACTTCGTTCGGCGTGAGAAGGGATGGGTGGTGGGCGGCGAGAGTGATGAATCTTCAGTTTCAGGCCGAGGAGGCGGCCCGTCGCGACGTTGCTTTGGCTCTCCTTACGCAAAGAGCCATAGAAACAAGCAGAAAGCTGCCCACACCGCATAGACCACGAAGAGTGCGCCGCTATAGCGTCCTCCCCGTTTCGAGTCGACGAATCTAGCGAACTGTCCCAATAGAAACCACTGAGTAGCACCCAAGACCAGGATGAGGATCGCGAAGGTGAACGTGAAGCACGCACCCAGATCGATGGCGAGCCACTGAGAAATCTTGATGCCGGAGGAGACGGCCCATTCCTGGGCGGTGTGGTGTGCAAAGGGTGTCAGGTTGTCGAGGAAGTGTTTGGCGCCGTTGTACCTTGGCCCAGATGGCGCCGGCCCGTCCTCGATCCATTTCGCGGCCCAGACCGCGGCTGCCGCGAACCAAGCGCACAGGTATGAGGCAACGCAAACGTGCTCTGCTCTCGCCACGAGTGCGCGCACGAGTCAGAGAGCTACGGTGCTGTGCGAGTTCCCAGGATTGCTCAATCACGTTCATGGACGCCGTAATCGGCCGCATTGTTCCCGGTTCGGGACTGATTAACAACACTGTGCAGATCGAACCTCACCGCAGGCCTTGGTCACGCCAGTGGGAAGTTGAGCAGCCAAGCCTAAGGCAGCGCCGGCTCATGCGTGCTGGTGGGGTTGGGAGCGCGGTGGCGTTCCGCCGCTACTGGGCCAGGAAGTCTTTCAACTTGCCCAGCAGGCCCTTGTCGTCGGGTTCGTTCTCCACGGGCAGTGTGGTGAGCAGTTGCTCGAAGAGCTTCTTCTGGTCGCGGTTGAGCTTGGTGGGGACCTTTACTTCGACGTGAACGAGCAGGTCGCCGCGGCCGTTGCCGTTGACCCTGGGCACGCCGAAGCCCTTGAGGCGGATCTGCTGGCCGCTTTGGATGCCTTCGGGGATCTTCACCGATTGCAGGCCGTCAAAGGTGAGCAGGTCGATTTGCGCGCCGAGGGCGGCTTGCGCCACGTTGATGGGCAGGATGCAATGGAGGTCGTTTTCGTGGCGTTCGAAGACGGCGTGGGGCTTGACGCGGATGACGACGTAGAGGTCGCCGGGCGGGCCGCCGTTGGAGCCGGGCTGGCCTTCCTCGGCCAGGCGGAGGCGGGTGCCGGTATCGACGCCGGGCGGGATGTTGACGCGGAGCTTGCGCTCGCTGCGGGTGTAGCCTTCGCCCTTGCACTGCTGGCAGGCCTTGCGGATGGTCTGGCCGCGGCCGCCGCATTGGGCGCAGGTGCGGCGGATTTGCAGGAAGGCCTGCTGGAAGAGCACTTCGCCGCGTCCACGGCAGGTGGGGCAGGTGACCAGGCCGTCGGCCTCGGCGCCTTTGCCCTGGCAGCGGGAACAGGGATCGAGGCGCGGCACCTGGATTTCGATGGCCGAGCCGCGCATGGCGTCGTCGAACTCGATATTGAGGTCGTAGCGGACATCCTCGCCGCGCTGGGCGCGATTCGGATTGGCGCGGCGGTTGCCGCCGCCCATGCCGAAGAGGTCGCCGAAGCCGAAGAAGTCGCCGAAGATGTCGTTGAATTCGGTGAAGACGTCGGGGTTGACGTTGGCGCCGCCGGCCTGCAGGCCGTCGTGGCCGTAGCGGTCGTAAGCGGCGCGGCGCTGGGGATCGCTTAAGACGCTGTAGGCCTCGGCGAGTTCCTTGAATTTTTCTTCGGCGGCTTTGTCGCCGGGGTTGCGGTCGGGATGGTATTTGAGCGCAGCCTTGCGATAGGCGCTTTTCAGCGCCGCCTCGTCGGCTGTGCGCTCCACGTTCAGAACTTCGTAATAGTCGGCTTTGGTCACCGGCTGATGCTCTCCCTCATGGCGGATCGGAGTCCTCTATTCCCGTACGGCGACCTTGACCATGGCCGGGCGCAGGAGCCTTCCCTTGAAGAGATACCCTTTCTGGTATTCCTCAAGAATCGTCTCGTCCTCGTGCTCGTTGGACTCGACCTTCTGAACGGCGTGGTGCATGTTGGGATCGAACTTTTCGCCCTCGGACTTTACGCTGGTGACGCCGAGACGGGTAAATAAGTCGAGGGTTCGCTGGTAAATCAGTTCCAGACCCTTGGCGAATTCCTTAGCCGGGCCGTCTTCGGCGGGTGCGGATTTAAGGCCGCGTTCGAGGTCGTCGAGCACCTGGAGGAAGTTCTTCAGGGTCTCCATGGTGGCGGTTTCGAAGATGTCGCCGCGTTCACGGTCGGAGCGGCGTTTGAAGTTTTCGAATTCGGCCTGGCGGCGCTGGAGCAGGTCCTGCAGCTCGAGCTTCTCGGCGAGCAGCCGCTCGAGGTCGGCGGCCAGTGAGTGTTCGGTCAACTCGGCCGGGTGGTCCCCGGCGGCGGCAGGCGCTTGGCCTTCCTCGGCAGCGGCGGCAGCGGCGGCTTCGGCAGAGTCGAGGGTAGCGTCGTGTTTCTCCGTGCTCATAAATGAAAAGATGCCCAATGCATAGTGTAGCGAGTCGGAGCAGGGAAACGGAACCTGGGACGGAAATGTGATTTGAAATCGGAGAGTTAGAAAAAGTCGGGGGAGTGTGACTGCCGCCGCGGCGGGGACGGGCGCGGCCTCAACTGGGCAGGCCGAGGTAGGCCTGGCCGACGTTGCGCACGGCGGCCAGCGCGCGTTCGTAGTCCATGCGCACGGGGCCGATGACGGCGAACTTGGCGGTGACGCCGCCGGGCATGGTGAGGGAGATGCCGATGAGGGAGAGCGGGCTGAGCGAGGGGTCTTCGCCGGCCATGCCGATCTGGACGACAACCTCGCCGAGCGGGGGTTCGAGGAAGCGGTCGAGCAGGTGGAGGATGCGCTTCTTCTCTTCGAGGGCGCGGAACATTTCACGCAGGCGGTCGCGGGTGAGTTGGAAGTCGAAGCTGACGAGGTTGGAGGCGCCCTCCATGTGGAATTCGGCGACGGGGGCGGTTTCGAGCAGGCCCTTGTCGTAGAGCAGAATCAGTTTGCGCAGGAGGGCGCCGTAGTCGGCGCTGGCCTGGTCGAGGCGGGCGCGGAGTTCGGCGCGAATGCCAGAGAGCCGCCAGCCGGAGAAGTTGGCGTTGAGGTAGTTACGGATGGCGGTGAGCTCTTCCTGGGGGATGGGCTCGTCGAGGGTCATCAATTGATCGCGGACCATCTTGTCGCGGGTGACGACTACCATGAGGACACGCGTGCCGCCAACCAGGAGCAGCTCGACCTGGTCGAGGATCTGGCTGGAGGTGGGGATGGCGGCGGCAATGCCGAGTCCGTTGGAGAGGCCGGTGAGCATTTGGGAGCTGCGTTCGACGCGCTCCTCGACGGTTTGCGACTGGCTGAGCTCTTCGCGGATGCGGCCGACCTCACTCATGGCGGGGCGCCGGGCGGCCAGCGCGCGGACGTAGAGGGCGTAGGCCTTGCCGGTGGGGACGCGTCCGGCCGAGGTGTGAGGCTGGTGCAGATAGCCCTGGTCAGCCAGTTCGGCCATCACGTTGCGGATGGAGGCCGGGCTCAGGTGATGGCGGCGGAGACGCGAGATATCCTGCGAGGCAACAGGTTCGCCGGTGTCGATGTAGGCGCGCACAACGGACTGCAGAATCTGTTCCGCACGGGCCGAGAGCTCGGGTGCATCGCTCATGTGCTGTGAAGGATCCCCTTTCAGTCATTGTAGGGGACTCAGTTGGTGCGGGCAAGGGCGCGCGGTGCGCGCGATGCGCAACAGGCCGCGCGGGACGGAGACTGGCGGGACGCGGGCGGGGTGTGATAGGTTGGCCGCCACCTATGCAACTGATTTCTTTCACCAGCCTGGGAGTGCTGCTGGCGGCCACGGCTGCGTTGGCGCAACCGCAAGCGGCGCAACTTCCCAACACCGACAAGTACTACATTCTGGGGCCGGATTCGCTGCCGCAAGAGGGCGTGCCGAAGGGCACGATGAAGGGGCCGTTCCAGATTGAGAGCAAGGTCTACGAGGGCACCTCGCACACCTACTGGATCTACGTGCCGGCGCAGTATGACGCCAGGAAGCCGGCGAGTCTGCTCGTCGTCAACGACGGCCCGGCGCACATGGACCCCAACGGCAGCGCGCGGATTCCGAACGTGCTCGACAACCTGATCTACCGGCGCGAGCTTCCGGTGATGATCGGCGTGTTCATCAGCCCTGGGCGGCGGCCGGACCAGCCCGATCCGACACCGAGCGATTGGGGCGACCGGGCGACGAACCGGCCGACGGAGTACAACGTGTTGGACGACCGCTATCCGCGGGTGATCATCGATGAGCTGATGCCGGCGGTGGAGAAGGACTACAACATCTCAAAAGACCCGGAGCAGCGCGGCATTGCGGGCACGAGTTCGGGGGCGATTGCGGCGTTCACGGTGGCCTGGCACCGGCCGGACCAGTTCCGCAAGGTGTGGAGCATCGTGGGCAGCTTCACGAACCTGCGCGGCGGGCATGCCTATCCGGACATGATCCGGAAGGAGGCGAAGAAGCCGATCCGCATCTTCCTGGTGGACGGGCGCAACGACAACCGCGGCATCCGGCGCGACGGCACCTACGACCAGACGCGCGACTGGTTTTATCAGAACGTGCGGATGGTGGAGGCGCTGAAGGAGAAGGGCTACGACATGTCGTATCACTTCGGCGTAGGCAAGCACGGGTTGAAGTCGGGCGGGCCGTTCATTCCGGAGATGATGCGGTGGCTGTGGCGCGATCATCCGCTGTCGACGGATGTGAACGACATGGTGGAGCGCGGGTTCAACGAGCCGAAGGCGAAGCAGTAGTAGCAGGAGCGGAAACTGAAACGCGGCGGCCTCCCCAGGAGATGCCGCCGCGTTTTCTTGCACCCCGTGGCTGGACGGGGCGAAGGGTGTGCGGCGCTCAGAACCGGATCATCAGGGTGAGGTTCATGAGCGGCTGGCCGCCGAGGGAGGCGGTGCGCGGGTCGTCACCGTACTTGCCGAAGGTGCGCGGGTTGCGGAAGTCGACGGCGGTGGTGGGACCGGTGAAGTTGAAGGTCTTGAAGACGTTCTGGAAGTCCCAACGGAGCTGGGCGTTCCAGCGCTCGCCGAGGTAGAAATTCTTCTGGGCGGAGACCTGGCTCCAGAGGAGGCCGGGGCCGGTGATGATGTTGCGGCCGGCATTGCCGACGCGGAAGTTGCAGCCGGCGGGGTTGACGGCGGTGAGCGTGTTGCCGCAGCCGCCGGGCCAGGCGAAGGCGTTGATGTCGATGACAGCGGGGCGGTTCTGCTGGGTGAAGCGGTCGGGGCCGCCGTTGTCCCAGGTGCTGTTGTCGTGCACGGGCTGGCCGACGAGGTCGGGACGGCGGCTACCGGCAAAGCCGGGGTAGTAGTTGTAGGGGCTGTTGGCGAAGCTGAAGTTGAGCGGGTTGCCTGTCTCCATGGTTTGGATCCAGGAGATTTCCAGGCCGCTGGCAATCCAGCCGAGGACACCGCTGTTCATGAAGCGTTTGCCCTTGCCGAAGGGGAGTTCGTAGTTGATGGTGCCGATGAAGCGGTGGCTGCGGTCATAGCCGCAGCGGGCCTTCTCGAGGCCGCGGTCCTGGATGGGGGCGACGCCGCCGCCGGAGTTGTCGTTGTCCTGGCTGTTGATGCACTTGGAGAAGGTGTAGAAGGTGTTGAAGAACATGCCGTCGGAGAGGCGCTTTTCCAACTTGACGGTGCCGGAGTGGAAGCTGGAGTGGCCGAAGTTGGAGCGCATGTTGATGTCGCCGAAGTGGTTGAAGGGCCGGTAATTCTGTGAAGCGGCCAGAACCTGGCTTTGGAGTGCGGCGTTGCCGTTGGCGAAGTCGACGGGGAAGGTATTGGCCTGCCAGCGTTCCACGAGGCCGACGCCGGAGGAGCCCTGGTAGCTGAACTCGAGCAGGTAGTTGCGCGTGAACTCGTACTGCACGCTGGCGTTCCAGTTGAGCACGTAGGGATTGCGCAGGTTCTGGTCCCACCAGGCCACGCCGCGGTTGCTGAAGTTGGTGCCGCGGAAGGGAGCCGAGAGGTCGGGGTTGATGAGGAACGCGGGAGCGGCGGCGGCGCGGCTGATCTGGTAGATCGGCGTGGGGTTGCCGGGCAGGGGTTCGACGTTGGCAATGGCCTGGTATTCGTCGTACTGGTCGCGCGAGGAGGGGAACTTGACGTCGACGGTGTACATGCCGATGCCGCCGCGGAAGACCCATTTTTCCATGGGGTGCCAGGCGACGCCGAGGCGCGGGTTGAAGTTGTTGCTGTCGCGGCGGTTGAGGCCGCTCTTGGGGTGCACGATGGCGCCCGTACGGCCCGTGAGGGGGTCGGTGGCGGTGGGGTCGAAGTTCGACATGAGGCCGTACTTGGTGTTGAACGGGCTCTCATTGCTGTAGCGGAGGCCAATGTTGAGGGTGAGCTCGGGGTTCACCTTCCAGTCGTCCTGAATGTAGAAGCTGTGAATGGAGGAGCGGGGAAGCCAGCTCGAAGTTTCGCCGCGGAAGACGGCCGATTGCAGATAGCCGGTGAGGAAGCCGGCCATGGTGTTGCCGGTATTGGGGACGGTGGCTCCGTTGGGTTGGAGGCCCGCGGTGACACCGGCGAAGGAGTACTGGGTGAAGTTGCCCTGGATGGCGCTGTTGAGGCGGTAGCGCAGGACCTCATAGCCGAACTTGAGGGCGTGGGTGCCCTTGATGACCGAAGTGTCGTTGCGGAACGAGAGGGTCTCGTTGACCAACTGGCTGGGGTTGTTGCCATAGATGCCGTAGATGGAGTCGGCGGCGTAGCGGTTGGTGTTGCCCCCGCTGAAGCTGGGCACGACCGGGTTGGGGTGGTTGGGGATGCCGAGCTTCTGGCCCCAGTTTTCGCCGAAGCCGGGGATGGTGGTGCGGTTGACGCGGCGGAAGTAGCCAACGCGGGCGTCGTTGACGATGTTGGGGCGGAGGATCCAGGTTTTGCCCATCGAGAGGTTGCGCTGGTAGAAGGGAGCGTCGCGGCCTTGCGAAGCATCAAAGGCGCCCTGGTCTTCCTTGATGTTGATGGGGCGGCCGAGGCCGTTCTGGCGGTTCTCGGTGTAGCTGCCGTACATTTTCAGGCCGGGATTGAACTGGTGGTCGATGCGGAGGTTGAAGTCGTCGAAGAAGACCTTGGCGAACTCCGTGCCGAGGAGGTTGCCGCTGGGGCCCTGGGCGTTAAAAGTGCCGGCACGGTTGGGCTTCACCCAGGGGTCGATGGCGATGACGTTGCGGGCGACGGGGTCGAAGCGCCCGGTGGGGACGATGTTGCCGGGGAAGGGATCGCGGGCCCAGGTGCCGTCGGCGTTGCGGCGGGTGGTGGCGGGGTCAAAGATGGGGTTGGCGGTGACGCCGGGGAAGTTGAAATTACCGGCGAGCATTTCGGCGGTGGGGGTGGTGGCGTCGACCTGAGCGACCTTCTTTTCGTGGAGTCGCTGGTAGCCAAAGAAGAAGAAGGTGCGGTTTTTGATGATGGGTCCGCCGACGTTGGCGTCGGGCTGCATGAAGAAGACAGACTGGCCATTGGGGCGTCCGGCGGTGGGGGCCGAGGAGCGGTCGCGGTCATAGAAGAGCCGGTGTTGCATGCTGCGCGTGCGGCCGTAGAAGGAGGCCATGCCGTGAATTTCGTTGGTGCCGCTCTTTTTGGCGACGCTGATCACGCCGCCGGCGGAGTGGCCGTATTCGGCCGGGGGCACGGTGGTGAGCACCTTCACTTCGGCGAGGGCATTCTGGAGGGGCTTGATGGTTTCCGTGCCGCCTTGCTGGTCATTGCCGTTGACGCCGTCCTCGAAGATGCCGATGGCGCCGCTGCGCTGGCCGGCGAGGTGGTAGCTGCCGAGGCTGCCGCCGTAGGCATAGCCGCCGGAGGTCATGCCGGGGACGAGGTTCAGGGTGGAGTTGACGTAGCGCTGGTAGAGCGGCAGGTCATACAACACCGAGCCGGCGACGACCGAACCGGTGGCCGAGGTTTCGGTTTCCAGCAGCGTGGCGGCGCTGGAGACCTCGATGGACTCATTGAGGCTGCCGACCTGAAGCGCCGCGTCGACGGCGAGGGTGTCGCCGGTGCGGAGTTCGACTTCCTGCGTGGTCTTCTTGAAGCCCTGGGCTTCCACCGTGACGCGATACTTGCCGGGATTCAAGGAAAGCACCCGGTATAAACCGTCGTCATTCGCGGTGGCTTTGAATGTGAAATTGGTGTCGGCGGCAACGACTGTGATGGTCGCGCCGGGCACGATGGCCCCGCTCGCATCGCTGATGCGGCCGGTGATGGTGCCGATGCCGATTTGTGCCAGGAGAACAGTACCCAGACACACAGCACAGGCGAAAACCGATGTAAGTTTTCTCATGTAACTACCCCTTCTCAATCAATACGCGAACTGCAAGTTGGGGGGAGTATATATCAGGAAGGCGACGGTGCCAACGGGGTGGCGAGATATTTTTTGGGGGAGGCGTGACCAATGGGATGAAGCGCGGAAAGGGCTCCGGGCGGAGCGAGGCGGCGGGCGTGGGGAGTAATTCCGGTTCCACGCCTGTGGCGTCCGGGTGGATGAACGTGCAGTGTTTCCAGCGGGAATTCCGGGTTAAAGATGCGCGCGAACTAGGGAGAGTCGCTGCTGGTAGGTCTGCGGCCATTCGCCGATGGCAGGAGCAGAGGGAAAGATTATGAAGCGCGTTTTCCTGCTCTTGCTGTTGGCGGCGCCTTCGGTGGTTGCGGGGCCGATTGTGGGGTTGACGGAGACGCAGCACTGGGTCATGTCATTCGATACGACCGACTATTCGGTCGAATTTACGATACCCATCGCGCACGGGAAACCCATTCGGCCCAACTGGGAATTCATCATCAGCTACGTAGCCGTCACTGGCACCAGTTGGACTAACGCCACGTGTACGAACTCATTTCCCCAACCGGCACCATGCACTGGGAGCAACTCATTCACGCTCCAGATGGAGTACGGAGGGCTGCATGCCTTGAACTCCTTCGGAACCTGGCTCAACGGGCACGTCGAAGTGCCTCCAGGGGAAACTGTGCCGCTGACCGTCGAACAACCGTTCTACCTGTGGATCGCGATGGAGCCATACACCTATGGGCCCGCAGCGCCCAGCGGTGAGCTTGTGGTCAACGGATCGTTCGCTCCGCATGGCGGAATTGTGCCAGAGATGCAGCGGTTTGAGATCGTGCTCGATGTCGAGATCTCCTCTGCCTTCGAGGCTCCCGAGCCCTCGACGCTGCCGATGATGGCATCAGGGCTGGGCTTGCTGTTGGCGGCGGCGGGGGTGCGCAAGTTTCGGGCGGGGCGAGGCAAGAGGTAAAAGAAGCCCAAACGCAACGCACCCGGCCTTGTGAGCCGGGTGCGTGTGGATTGCGGGGCTGGGCCAGCCGCGCGGTTAAAAAATGAACTTCGCCGTGAGCTGAATACGCCGCGCGTAGTTGGCCTGGGTGGAAGTCTGGATGGTGCCGAACTGAACCACGGCCGGGTTGGTGTTCGGCGCGCCGAACAGCGGGTGGTTGAAGGCGTTGAGGAACTCCGCCTTGAACTGGGCGTTGAGGCTTTCCTTGAAGCGTGTGTTCTTGATCAACGACAGGTCATAGTTGTTGATCTTGTCGGCGCGCAGGAAGCCGAAGCGGAGCGGGAAGTTGCGGATGTTGCGGTCGAGTTGAAGGGCTGAGTTGCGCTCAAAGCCGGCGTTCACGTTGAACCACTGGGCAAGAGACTGCTGGCCGCCATCGAGGCGAAGGTTCTTCACGTCGCCGTTGAAGATGACGTTGCCGAAGTTGATCGGCGCGCCGCTCTGGAGGGAGTAGATGCCGGAGAGCTGCCAGCCGCCAATGAGGCCATTGGCGATGCCCTTCAGCTCGCCGCCGAGCATTTTGCCGCGGCCGAAGGGGAGCTCCCAAATACCGCTGATGGTGAGGCGGTGCGGACGGTCGGCTTCGGAGATGACTTCGACGGGCCGCGGGTCGTCCTGGTTCAGCAGTTCGCTGGCCTGCATGAATTTGGAGAAGGTGTAGTTGAGCATGACGGTGTAGCCGCGCGAGAAGCGCTTCTCCACCTGAAGCTGGGCGGAGTGATACCAGGAGTAGCCGTCGAAGCGGGCGTGGGTGACGCCGTCGAAATGCGGGTAGGGGCGCAGCAGGCGTTCGCGGCCGATGTTGACGGAGGTGAGGCCCGCGATGGCGCCCGCGGGGAGCAGGTTGAGATAGGGGTTGGGCAGGTTGGCGCTGAGGTAGTTGATGCGCGTGTTGTCGCGGGTGGGCGAGGTGCTCAGGTACTGCTGCGGGGTGACGTTGAGGTTCTGCGACATCTCCACGTTGTTGCCGCGGTTGCCGACGTAGAGACCTTCGACGACGAAGCCCTGGCCGACTTCGCGCTGGATGCTCAACTGCCAGCGCTGCATGTAGGGCATGACGGGCTGTTGGTCAAAGAACGTGATGCCCTGGCCGACGAAGGTGAGGGTGCCCTGGGCGGCGCCGAGGGGTTCGAGCACGCCGTTGGGGAAGGGGTTGGAGAGTGAGCCGGTGAAGTTCAGGTTGTCGGTGGTGGCAAAGAACGGCGTGTTGCGGCTGAAGCCGGACTGGATGACATCGCCACGGCGCTGGCCGAGGAAGCCGAAGAAGATGCCATAGCCGCCGCGGATGACGGTCTTCGGATCGGCCTGGTAGGCAAAGCCGATGCGCGGCATGAGGTTGCGCTTGGGCGTGTCATAGACACCGCGGGACTGTCCGCCGATGCCGACGAAATTGAGCCCGCCGCGGGAGAGGAACTGCGAGGCTGCAACTTCCGGTGTTGGATTGCGGGCATAGGCGGTTTGGGCCGCGCCTTCGAAGGGCTGGACGACGGAGGTGTCGAAGCCTTTCACGGAGCGGTTGTAGCGCTCGGTGAGGGCGCCTTCAAACTCCCAGCGCACGCCGAGGTTGAGCGAGAGCTTGCGGGTGACCTTCCAGTCGTCATGGACGAAGAAGCCCCAGGACAGGGACTGCTCGGCATAGCTGGCCGGGCGGGCGACAAAGCTGGAGTTGTTAGGCAGACCGAGCAGGAAGGCGGCCACGGACTGGCCAAGCGAACCGGGGGCGGTGGGGGAGTTATCAAGCGGACCGCGGGTCCAGGAGGCGTCGAAGTTGAACTGGCCGGTCTGGTTGTTGGCAAAGAAGAGGCTATTTTCGCGGTAGGCGCGGAACTCCATACCGGTCTTCAGGAAGTGGGCGCCGATGGACTTCTGCACCGTGCCGTTGAAGGAATGGGTATCGATGGGGCGGTATTCGCCGCCCACGCCGGTGCCCTGGTAGCCGGTGATGTCGAAGCGCGGGAAGCGGCGCGTACTGGCGTCGGTGAGGTTATTGAAGGAGGAGGGGAAGCCCAGGCTGGTGGCGTCAAAGCCGCGCGCGTCGGGGCCGGCATTGGTGCCGCGGATGAAGCGGTTGTAGCCGTAGCGGACGTTGAGCACGGTGGTGGGCGTCAGCGTGTAGACATCGTCGAAGACCGCCGAACGGGAGACGAAGAGGAAGTATTCGCCGGTGGCGGCGTTGTTGAAGTAGTCGTTGTAATTGGAGTCGCGGTCATACCAGCTGTAGCGGCCAAAGACGCGCTGCTTGTCCGAAAGTGTGTGGTCGATGCGGACCGAGTGGGTGGCGTACTTGATATTCTCCGGCAGCGAAGGATTCTGGAAGTTGTTCGTGCCGTCGGCGTTGCCGGCCGAAAGCGGGGCCGGGTAGTAGGTGTCGAGCACTTTCTTGGAGATGGGATTGAACAGCGACGCTGGGATGATGTTGCCGGCGAAGGGCTGTGAGCTGAAGCGGCCGCCGGCGGCGGTGGCGCGGGTGAAGGGGTTGTAGATCTGGTAGTTGGCACCGAGGGCGAGGAGCTTGGAGAAGTCGCCGTTGCGCATTTCCATGGTGGGGACGGTGGCCGTGCCGTTGTTGCGCGGGCGGGACTCGTGGATGCCCTCATAGCCGTACTGGAAGAAGGTCTTGTTGCGGCCGTCGTAGAGTTTGGGGATGAAAACGGGTCCGCCGGCGACGCCGCCCCAGCGGTCGTAGGTGAACTCAGGGCGCGCAATGCGGTTGGCGTTGGCGAAGTAGTCGTTGGCGAACAGCTCTGGCGCCATCTTGTTGTAGTAGGCCGTGCCGTGAAGGGCGTTGGTGCCGGACTTGAGGCTGATGTTGGTAACGCCGCCTTCGGTCTGCCCGAAGCTGGCGTCGAAGGTCGCTGTCTGGACTTTGAACTCGGCGACGAGGTCGGCTGGGGGCACGTAGGAGGAGATCACTTCGCCGGCGTTGGCGGTGGCCGTAGAGGGCGCGCCGTCAATGGTGACGTCGCTGCGGTTGGCCTTGGTGCCGTCCATGGAGTAGCCGACGATATGGGTGGGCTCGAAGGGGCGGTCGAGGCGCGGATCGCGTGTGAAGGAGACGCCGGAGGCGAGCCCGATGAGGAAATAGGGATTCCCGTGCGGGATGGGCAACTCACTCACGCGGCGGCCGTCGACCACTTGGCCGAGTGAGGACGAGGTGGTGTTCAGCAGCGGCGTTTCGCCGGTAACGGTGACACTTTGTTCGGTGCCGCCGACTTCCAGCGAGAGGTTGACCTCAACACGGTCGTTGACACGGACCTCGATGCCGTCGCGGACGAAGCGTTTGAAACCGTCGGACTGGGCCACCACCTGGTATTCGCCAGGTATGAGGTACGCGGCCTGGTAGTGACCGGACTCGTTGGTGGTGAGGGACACCTTGGTGCCCATGGTTTTGCTGATCACGTCGACCTTGGCGCTGGGGATAACAGCACCGGTGGAGTCTGTAATCGTGCCTACGATCGTGCCGCGGGCCTCCTGGGACCAGGCAGGCGGTACGAGCAGGAACGTGAGAAGAAGCAGCGCCGCGGCGGCGGAACGGAACCGGCGGTCATGGCGCAAACGGAGCGGTGTCATGTTGACCTCCTGATCTAGCTGGCCCGATGCTGACACACAAGTGTCATTAGGCCAAGCAAACTGTAACCGTTCTCACTGGTTTTACTATGTGATACGCTCTAGGGTGAAGAGCGTAGGGAAAACAAACATCGAATCAATGCTCTGAACCGCTTTACTGTTGCGATATGGAATTCAGTACAAATTCAGTGAGCTGAGGCTGTTATGGATATTGAAACCAACGCGCGGGCGGAAGTGGAGCGGCCGAGGCGGTCGTATCTCTTGAAATCGCTGGTGCATGCGGCCGAGGTGTTGCGGGCCTTCCGGGACACGGGCGAGGCGCTGCGGCTGCGCGATGTGGTGGCGCGGACGGGTTTGACCAAGGCGCTTTGCTTCCGCGTGCTGTACTCGCTGCACTGGTGTGGCTTTCTGGAGAAGGCGGGCGATAGTTGTTACCGGCTGACGCCGGGTCCGCGGCCGGAGAAGCGGTTTCGCATCGGCTATGCCGGGCAGGGGCAGGACTCGTCGTTTCCGCGCGAGGTGGCCACGGGATTGGAGCGCGCCTCGCGGGAGATGCGCGTGGAGCTGGTGATGGTGGACAACCGCTATGACTTGAAGACGGCGCTGCGCAACGCCGACCGGTTGATCCGGGAAGAGGTGGACCTGGTGATCGAGTTTCAGGCGCACGAGTCAGCGGCGCCGGAGATTGCGCGCAAGTATATGGAGGCGGGGATTCCGCTGATCGCGGTGGACATTCCGCATCCTGGGGCGACCTATTTTGGGGCCAACAACTATGAAGCGGGCCTGTTGGGCGGGCGGCATTTGGGCCGCTGGGCGAACAGGAACTGGGGCGGAGAAGCGGATGAGGTTGTGTTGTTGGAACTGGCCCGGAGCGGGTCGATTCCGCAGGCACGGTTGAAGGGGATGTCGATGGGCTTGCACGAGGTGGTGCGGCGCCCGGAGACGCTGAAGCCTGTGCATCTGGATGGGGACGGGCAGTTCCAGACCTCGTGGGAGGTGATGCGGCGGCATCTGCGGACAACGCGGGCGCACCGCATTCTGGTGGGGGCGGCGACGGACCCGTCGGCAATTGGGGCGCTGCGGGCGTTTGAGGAGGCGGGGCGGTTGGCCGAATGCGCCGTGATCGGGCAGAACGCCGAACCGGAGGGGCGGGCTGAGCTGCGGCAGCAGCGGACGCGGCTGGTGGGGACGGTGGCCTACTTCCCTGAGAAGTACGGCGAGGGGCTGCTGGCGCTGGCGTTGGACATCCTGAACAAGCGGGTGACGCCGCCGGCGAAGTTCATCAAGCACGTGCTGATCACGCGCGAGAACGTGGATCACTTCTACCCGAACGATGCGTTGACGGAAGCGGCGGGGGTGGTGAAGGCCTAGGCCTCGAACTCGAGCCGTTCAACGCGCCCCATGAGGAGCATGCCGGCGGTGAAGGCGACCGGCATGACGAGGCCGAGAGCGAGGAAGACGGGGGTGTAGGAGCCGGTGAGGTCGAGCGTGCGGCCGACGAGCCAGATGCTGATCACCGAGCCAAGGGTGGAGCCAAGGCCGCCGAAGCCGTAGGCGGTGGCCACGGCGCGGGGCGGGAAGTAGTCGCCGGGGAGGGTTTGCACGGTGACCGACCAGATCATCCAGAAGAAGATAGCGACGGAGATGAAGGTCATGGTCCAGAAGAGCGATGTGGTGAAGGCGGCGGCGACGCCGATGGGGGAGCAGGCGGCGCCGAGGGCCATGAGGAATTTGCGGGTGCGGTTGGGGCTCCAGCCGTGGCGTTCGAGGCGCAGGGCGGCAAGGCCGGTGGTGAAGTTGGAGAGGTCGGAGACGAGGAACGGGATCCAGGCGACGGCGCCGATGGCGGCGAGGCTGAGGCCGCGTTCGCGGGTGAGGAATTCGGGGATCCAGAAGACGTAGAAATACCAGATGGGGTCGGCGAGGAAGCGGCAGGTGAAGACGATCCACATCTGGCGGCGGGGGAGCAGGGCGCGCATGGGGATGGCCGCTTCGCCGGGCGTGGTGGCGGGGGTGTGGCTTATTTGAGGGTGAGCGGCGCGGAAGAGTTGGAAGGCGAGCACCCAGAGGAGGCCGAGGGCTCCGGTGACCAGGAAAGCGCCCTGCCAGCCGGCGCGGTAGCTGATGAAGACGACTAGCGGCGGAGCGATCATGGCGCCAAGGCTGGAGCCGCTGTTGCAGACGCCGATGGCAAGCGTGCGCCACTGAGCGGGCACCCAAAGCGAGACGGCTTTGGCGAACGACGGCCAGGCGCCGCTTTCGCCAATGGCCAGCAGCGAGCGGCATGCCCCGAGGCTGAGGGGGCCCTGGGCGAGGGCGGTGAGCATGCCGGCAAAGGACCACCAGGTGACGGCGAGGGTGAGTCCGCGGCCGACGCCGATGCGGTCAAGCACCCAGCCGGCGGCGGGCATGCCGAGGGCGTAGGTGATCATGAAGGCGTTCAGGATGCCGGCGTAGTGGGCGTTGGAGAGATGGAATTCGTCGCGCAGGACGGGAGCGAGGACGGAGAGCACCTGGCGGTCAACGTAGTTCAGCGTGGTGGAGCCAAGCAGCAGGGCGACGAGGAGAACCAGCGAGCGGCGGGAGAGCAAGCTAGAAGTATCCGTAAGCAAGCCAGCCGCCATCGACGTAGAGGGAATGGCCGGTGACGAAGGAAGAGGCGTCGCCGAGGAGGAAGGCGACGGCGGAGGCGACATCGGCCGGTTGGGCCAGGCGGCCGAGAGGGATGCGGGCCTTGATCTGGGCTTCGTTGACGTTGCCGGCGGCGATGTTGCGCTTCGTCATTTCCGTGGCGACATAGGCCGGGCCGACGGCGTTGACGCGGATGCCCTGGGCGGCCCATTCAATGGCGAGCACTTTGGTGAGCATGGCCACGCCGGCCTTGGCGGCACAGTAAGCGGCGCGGCGGGGAAAGGCGGCTTCGGCATTGGTGGAGGTGATGAGGACGATGGCGCCGCCGGAGTCCCCCATGCGGCGCGCGCAGGCCTGCGCGATATAGAAGGCGCCGTTGAGTTGGATGTCGACCATGCGCGCCCAGTCGGCGGGGGGAAGTGTGAGCGAGTCGTGCGGCTTGCTCACGCCGGCGCAGTTCACCATGCCGTCGAGGCGGCCGTAGTGATCGACGGCGAAGGCGGCGGCGCGGTCGCAGTCCTCCGGGTTGGTGATGTCGCAGGCCACTCCGGCGCAGTCGCCCGTGGGCGAGAGGACGGCGGCGCGGGCAGCGGTCGAGGCGCCATCGAGGTCGGCGAGGACGACGCGTGCGCCGTGGGAAGCGAGATGGGAACTGACTTCGTAGCCGATGCCGCCGGCGCCGCCAGTGACGAGGATCACCTTGCCCTTCATGCGTGGAGTAACAGCATACCATCGGCCGGTGCGGCGGCCGTTTGAGGGCATGGCGCAATGGGGGGCAAGTGGCGGAGGGTTCAGCGGGAAGCGGCCGGGGCGCGCGTCCAGATCAGGATGCGGCGGTGTTCTCCGGCTGGGGAGAGGCGGGGGAACACGCGTTCCAGACGCCATCCGCTGGCGGGATCGGAAAGGGCCAGGCGGACTTCGGCAAGGAAGGCCGCGGCGTGAGGCGCTTCATCGACGACGACGGCTCGATGAGGCAAGGCGGCGAGCATGCGCAGGAGGTCGGCCTGGGAAGAGTAGTTTCGCCGGACATCGGTGGCCATCAGATTGGCGGTGATGAAGACTTTGTTGCCGCGGTCGATACGGTGGGCGGGCCGTTCATCGTGCAGGGCCATTTCGGCGATGAGGGCGCCTTCGCCGACGGCATCGGAGACGACGAGCAGGGGGCGCTCCGGTTCGCCGGCGGCGGCAAGATAGACGGCGACGTCATCGAGGCCGAGCCTTGGCTTGGCGGGCATGGCGCGCACATGCAGAAACGCGCCGGCGGCCGCGAGCACAACAACGGCCGTGCGAGCCGCTCTCCCGGCGCCGAGCACACGCGCCAGTTCCGTGAAGCCGAGACAAAGAAAGAACAGCAGAAAGGGGAGGCAGGCGACCAGGTGGCGCACCTCCCAAACACGGACGGTGAGACGGAAAAAGAGCATGACGATCGGCGCGGCGAGCGCCACGAAGCCAAAGGGCAGGAGATGCCTGTATCGAGAGCTGAAGAGAAGGGCAAGCAGGCCGGCGAAGATGAGCGCCAGCCCCAGCCAGCCGAATAGAGCAGGCCAGAAACTGAGAGTGGCCTTCATCCTCAGCGGTCCGGAGAACCAGCCGAGCCCGCCGAACCGGTGGACACGCTCGTGCAGGGCGCCCGGCACAAGGAAGTACCACGGAACGGCGACGGCGGCGAGCAGGGCCAGGCTTCCCCACACGAACCGCAGCCGGAGGATGCGCCACCCCCCGTAGGCAGTGACCATGATGAGGGTCAGGGGGGCAAGCATGAGGGCGGTCCCCTTGGTGAGCACGGCGGCCAGGGCGAGGGCCGAGGTGGCCGCCGCGAGTGCCGGTGAGGGCGTCTGGAGAAAGCGTTCCACCAGCAGCAATGTGGCCAGCACGAGGAAGGAGAGCAGGAGTTCCGAGCCCAGCGTGCGGCTGAGTTGGGCCACGATTGCCGAGGTCAGCACGAGGAGGCAGGCGGGCGCCGCGATCCAGGGTTCAAACCAGCGGCGAAGCAGCAGGTGGCTGAGCGTGAATAGGAGCGCGGCAACGACGCATTGCAGGATAAGCACGGAGACGAGGCTGGGGCCGAAGAGGAGGGTCCAGGCGGCCTGGAGGACGAAGTAGACAGGGGGCCAGTGGCCGAACGCCACTTTGGGGTAGTGGACGTAGTAGTTTTGCGCATACTCCAAGGGAGGCGAGGGAAACCCGGCCTGGATGTAGTCGTGGATCATGAGGCCGGTGATGTAGTGGGCCGCTTCGTCGCCGGAGCCTGAGAGCTCAGCGGAAAAGGCGCCGCCCCACCAGGCTTGGACCAGGAGGAGGATGAGGAAAATGACGAACGCGCCAGCGCGCTCCTGGCGGCTGGCAGGCGAACATCCGGGACTCAGGCCGCTGGCGCTCTGGGGCAGGCGCGGCTCCTTTCGGCGCTCGGTGGGCGGCTTGGCGCCGCCGTAATGAACTCATCCATGATGCCATCAGGCGCGGGCCTGGATGCCACCTGGCGCGCCCAAGGCAGTACTAGTCCTCAAGAGTGCGGGAAAAATCGGGGCCGAGGAGGCGGGAGAGAGCGCGGTCAGCGAGCACGCGGCCGCCGGTTTGGCAGCGGGCGCAGTAGTTGCATTCGTTGGTGGCATAGCGGATGCGCTGGACCGGGGCGGCGCAGACGGGGCAGGGCTTACCGAAGCGGCCATGGACGGCCATGCCGTCACGAAACGCGGTGACGCCTTCGGGGAAGCCCGAGGCGGCTTCGGTGCGAAGGCGCGCGAGCCAGTCGTTCATGACGGTGAGGATCGAGGCGTGGAGGCGTTCGACCTCGGCGTCGCTGAGTTTTTGTGTGAGCTGGAGCGGCGAGAGGCGGGCGTGGTGGAGGATCTCATCGGAGTAAGCATTGCCGATGCCGCTGAAGAGCTTGGGATCGGTGAGGGCGCGCTTCAGAGTGTGATTGGCCGAGCGGAGGACGTGGGCGAACTGGGCGGGCGAGGAGGAGAGCACTTCGATGCCGCCGGGGTCGATGGCGGCGAGGCCCGCCGCGCCGCTGACGACGAGAAGCGAGGCTTTGCGCTGCGAGCCGGCTTCGGTGAGGGTGAGCGAGCCGTGGTCGAAATCGAAAGCGGCGAGGGCGTTGCGGCCGGCGAGCTTGACGCCGGGCTGTTTCCAGTGGAGGCGGCCGGCGATCATGAGGTGGAGGACGAGCCAGAGATCGTTGTCGAGGCCGATGGCGATGCGCTTGCCGGCGCGGCGCAGGGCGGT
>JAFLBB010000039.1 GCA_017304135.1 Acidobacteriota bacterium
CCAGCCGCCGTACAGCGGCCAGCTTGAACTCCTTGGTGAAAAGCCTACGCGACATTCCCATGACTCAATTCTCCATTCGATGGATTTTGAGTCTTAACCGTTTGTCTCAAAACGGGGGGCAAGTCCACTCCCCTTGGTCGTTCCCAGTGTGGTTAACACCTAACCTCCACCCTGACGCCTATTCCCTGCGACTTCTCGCCGGCTACTTCGGGTCCTCAGAGGGCGCCCAAGACCTTACAGTTAGGTACATCCGTGATCGATTCAACCCATCGAATCTGAGAAGCCTGCCTTCTGGCACACTTGGCGGCGGGGTGTTCCGAATAAGCCGCTATTCGGCGCTTGGTGCCGATGCGAATGTCGATAACAGCACGGACTCGGGGGGCGTGCCTACCATAACGTCGTCGGAGATCATTGGTGCGGACTCAGGAACACTGAGTTCGCTCCCCTCGGAAACGAAAGTGAGGATCTTACAGTTTGTATATACTACCCTGGGTACAGTGAAGGAACTAAAGCTAGAGCTCCCGCTCAGACAGGCGGAACAGCCGTATCCATTGGGCTATTTCGCTGAGAACGATTTCCTCGTAACCAAGGACAGCGCAACCCTCGCCGGCTCCAGCACACCTCACCCTTTCCAAGCCCTAGCGTTCGCCAAGAAGAACCACGGGAATGTAGCTGACGGAAACATAGTCGGCGACGTGGTCCCGTTTGTGCTGGACTCAATTCGGCAGGCGGGGGCAGTTGAGAGCTTTCGATGAACCTTCCACCCATATGAGGCATTTTACACTGCCGAACAGAAGCGCAGCGGTCGCCCTTCTCTCGACCGTGCTCGTAGGCTGCGGCACGGAGGCCAATCTCCGGGTACAGCAGAGCGCCCCCGGGATTCAGGCGGGATTTGTCGAATTCCCAGTCTGGAGGCTCACACCGGATCAACCGTTTCCATACCCTGATACGTTCGTTGGCCGACTAGCAGGTGAGGGTGCGAAGCTGGAGATTCTCGTCCGGGCGGGCAGCCGGGATGCTGTGCTATCCCTCGACTGCTATGCAATCCGGCTCCAGCCGCCATTTCCGGTGCGTCCGGCTAGAGCGAGTGAGTGGGAAGCAGCCGTTGCTGGTGCTCTACCCGGAAAGCAAAATGTCTATCGGAAACACGGTAGCACTCCCTCGCTGGAGTTCCGGGGCCGGACTTACAAGTGGCAGGGCCAATTTTGGCGGGAGACCTCCATCTCGCCGGGAGGCCGTTGGCTGGTCCACTACAGCCACGACGATGGTGATTGGACCCGAATTGGCCGGGGAACCGGCCCCTTCGCACGAGGCACTCCCGCAAAAGGAGCAGCATACTTCGAGGCCTTTGACACCACTACGGGAAACCGCGTGCTTCTGGCGAGAACCAGATGGTCTGATGAACTTACGTCCGGTGCGGTGGAGTGGATCGGCGCCCGGCATCTAATGCTCACTGTGAACACGCACTTGTCGTTTCGGCAGAGATGTCTGTTCGTGGCTTTCCCGTAATCATTCTAAATACTAATTATATCATCAACCGGAGGTCATTATGAAACTGATTTTCGTGAATATCCTGATCATCTTACACATCCTTATTCTCCCAGGGTTGCATGCCCAAATTCTGTCCGAACCGCAGTCGCAAGTCGCGCTGCTGAACCTACAACAGGCCGTCGCCTTGGCTCCGGCGGCCACCGCCATGACGAGCGTGGATATTGTTCATGATTCGAGCGCTACGGGAAAAGCTGTGATCGATATTGTGGCCACGAACCCCGGTGTTGTTTTCTCACTGCTCACACCGGCTGGCGTCACAGTCACTTCCGCCAATGCGGTTTCGTTGGGCTACACGTTCGACACATACACGGTGGGCGCTCAGGATGCCTCGATGCTGACGGTTCCCCTCCTTTCGGAGGGCACACACATGGTGATGCACTTTCCACAGGGGCAAGCTTCGGGGACCTACCAGGTGCGGGCGGATACAACGGCGGTCACTTCCCAGACAGGCATTTATGTCAGTTACTACTCGCCCTCGCGCGTCCGGGCCGGCGTCACCACCGGCGGCGCGCTCTATCGGACGGGGCAAACCGTTGCACTCTCCGCGCTCGTGTTCGATGGCAATACACCCATCCCAGGGGCGACGATCACGGCGGAGATTGCCAGGGTTGTGCCGGTGGCCGGTCAGGCTAGCATCGGCTCCTATTCGTTGCAGAGTTCGACGGCGGCCGGCACGGGCCGGACCCGGTATGTCTACAAGGCGAGCGTGACGAACTCCGGCGCGGCGGCCCAAATGGTAGTGGGCATTGCCGCGAGCACGTCGCCCGATCTGAGCGTGGTTGACGCCAGGTTAATGTTTGGCAACGTCGCCGCCGGCGGAACGGCCGTCAGCCAGGACACGTTCACTATCGAGATGCCCACGGGGGTGAGCTTTTCTCCCTCCATGCTGCAATGGGAGATCGGCGCCGACGGGGCGGTGACTTCGGTGCCATTGGTTGATTCAGGACCGGGCGACACTCAGCCGAACGATGGTGTGTACAACGGTTCGTTCGTGCCGCCCGGCGCGGGTGAATACACTGTGGTCGCGCGGGTGGCAGGTTCCGCGGGCGGGGTGGCGTTCCTCCGGCACGCTATCACCAGTTTCTCAGTTTCGGCCCCCACGGCAACGATTACTTCGTTCCAGGATTCGCTTATCGACGAAGACGGAAACACGCTCGCCGATAGCCTCAACCTCATAGCCAACGTTTCCGTGCAGACAGCGGGTCAGTACATTCTCCGCGTGAACCTCCAGGATGCGAATCAGAAAGTAGTGCAGGGGGTTGTATCCGGGGCATTGACGGCTGGCACCAATACAATGACCATCCGAATCCCGGCGAGCCGGGTGGTGGCGGCGCTCTCCGCGAATGGACCCTGGACGATCCGGTATGCAACCCTGTCTCTCCAGTCATCCGGCAAGGAGGTGGTTGCGGACCAGAGGACCAGTGCATGGACCACGGGGGGACATCTGTTGTCCGCCTTTGACCGCGGCCCGCTCAACTTTACGGGAACCAACAATGCCGCGGTGGGGGTGGATGCGAACGGTGTGAGCGGATTTGAGACTTTGCGAATTGAGTTTGGCGTCTACACCGCCGAGGCGTCGAATTGCATTTGGAGCGTGCGATTGCGGAATGCGCAGGGAAGCACGGTGGAGACAGCCGACGGACGCACCCAGTTGATTGCCGGCAACAACACGGCGAGCGTTGCACTCAACGGCCCGCGCATACGGCGGAGCAACCTCAACGGACCATATCTGGTGGATGTGTCGGGGTCTCGCCTGGGCGCACCACTGCGGCAGGCTGGGCTGTTTCAAACACAGACGCTGCAGGCGACGCAGTTTGAGAACACGGCTCCGAGCTTTACGGTTGCGGCCGAGAGTTCCGCACTTTCCGTCCAGCAAAACAAGAAGGGAATTTACGTGCTGAACGTGACGCCCGTGGGTGGGTTTCGCGGCCAGGTTACGTTCACGATCAGCGGAGTCCCCGCCACGACGACGGCGAGTTTCCAGCCGAATCCGGTTGATGATGAGGGGCCGACGTATCTGGCGGTGAGGCCTGGAGCAACGGCCGCGGCTGGCATCCATGCGATGACGGTTACCGCAACCGGCCCACAATCGAACGCCACGATCCCGTTGACCATGACGATTCCCGGAACCGCTACAGGGCCAGTGTTCACCCCAGCCGGTGGCTCTTACTCGTCGGCTCAGACAGTGACCATCAGTTCACCGACGCAAGGCGCTTCCGTCCGGTACACGACCGACGGCAGCATTCCGACGGTCACAACGGGGATCGTCTACACAAGCCCGATTGCAGTTAGCGCGACGAGTACGGTGCGGGCCATCGCCTATGGCGCTGGTCTGACCATCAGCGCAGTGACAAGCGCTACGTACACGATTCAGCCATAGCGGGCGGCTACTCCCCGAAGCAGTACAGATGCCCCCGCGTACGCAGGTAGATGCGGCCGTCGAGGATGGCGGGGGTGGCGAGGACGGGTTCGTCGAGGTCGAGGGTGGATTCGATTTCCCAGTTGGGGGCGGCTTTGACGAGGGTGGCGACGCCGTTTTGGCTGACTAAGAGGACGCGGCCGGCGGCGGCTACGGGAGAGCTGTAGTAAGTGTCGAGGGCACCGGTGAGGCGGCCTTGTTTGTGGATGGCGCCGGTTTTGGGGTCGAGCGTGGTCAGGATGCCGCCATCTTTTACTAAGTAGAGGACACCCCGGTAAATCAGCGGCGAGGGGACGTTGGGGAGGAATTTCTGCATGCGCCAGAGGATGTGGGATTGGGTGATGTCGCCGCGGCCGCCGGGGCGGATGGCGAGCAGGGTGTTGCGGGCGGCGCGGCGGGCGCGGTAGAAGTCCCAGTCGCGTTGGAGTAAGTGGCCTTTGCCGTCGAGGTCGAGTGTGTAGAACGAGCGGCGCATGCGTTCGTCGACTTCGTCGGGCGTGAGCTTGGCGTCGGCGTTTTTGTCGAACTGGGCCAGGGTTTGTTCCCAGGTCGGCGTTTCGGTGGGGGTTTCGGCTTCGCCGCCGCCTTCCCAGCCGTGGACGTAGACGATGCCGTCGTGGAGGATGGGGAGGGATTTGGGCTGCCAGGAGAAGCCGCGCGTCCACCAGAGCTTTTCGCCGGTGGCCGCGTGATAGGCGGTCACCTGGTAGGCGCCGGGGACAATCAGTTCCGGGGCGGCGTTGGGCACTTCCACGACTAGGGGCGTGACGTAAGAGCGGGTCACTTCGGGGCGTTCGGCGCGCCAGCGTTGGCGGCCGGTTTTCTTGTCGAGGGCGATGATGTAGGAGTTTGTATCCTGGTCGCAGACTAAGATGACTAAGTCGCGCCAGACGATGGGGGAGGAGCCGTGGCCGTTGACGTTGTTGAAGGGGCCGAGGGGCGTGCGCCAGAGTTCGTTGCCGTCGAGGCCATAGGCGAGGATGCCGTAGTCGGCGAGGAAGACGAAGACGGAGCGGCCGTCGCTGGCCGGGCTGGGCGAGGCGGGGGAGTTGGTGCGCTGGTAGATTTCGAGGCGCGGGCGGGGGGCTTCGCGACGCCAGAGGATTTTGCCGGTGGTTTTATCGAGGCAGATGGTGAACAACTTACCGCCGGCGTCGACTACTTTTTCGGCGCGGCCGGAGTCCTGTAAGTTGCCGCCCTCGGCCCCGGTGAGGAAGATGCGGTCGCCGATGATGACGGGCGAGGAGTGGCCGAAGGGGAGCGGGGTCTTCCAGAGAACGTTTGTGGCGGGGCCGAAGGTGGTGGGGATGGAGGCAGACTCGGAGACCCCGGCGCCTTGCGGGCCGCGGAACATGGGCCAGTCGGCGGCTGGAGCGAGTATCGCGACGAGGAAAAGAATGGAGGTGAACCCGCAACGCATGGGGAGATGATATCGCGGGTTCCCGTGGGGCGCGGTCAGAAAACGAACCGCAGGCCCATCTGCATGATGCGCGGGCCGGAGGTGGAGTCGATCTGGCCGGGGCGGACGGCGCCGATGTTGGCGCGGGGGTTGCCGAGGTTGGCGTGGTTCAGGGCGTTGAACATTTCCCAGCGGTATTGGAGTTCGCGGCGTTCGGAGAAGCGGAAGCCTTTGAAGAGGGCGAAGTCGAGGTTGTAACTGCCGGGGCCGATGATCACGTTGCGGCCGAAGTTTCCGAAGGTGCCGAGGGCGGGGATGGCGAAGGCGGAGGCGTTGAAGTAAGCGGCCATTTGTTCGTCGCGGGAGCGGCCGGAGGCGAGGTAGGGGTCGCCGACTAGGTTGGCGCGTTGGGTGCCGGTGCCGGAGAGGGCGCGGTCACTGCCGGAGACAACGTTGATGGGGGTGCCGGTTTGGGCGGTGAAGATGCCGTTGGTTTGCCAGCCGCCGAGGATCCATTTGGCAATGCCGGTGGAGGGGCCGGGGAGGTCCCACAGGAAACTGGCGACGAAGCGCTGGCGGACGTCGAAGTCAGAGAGCCCCTTATCGGCGCCGATATCGAATGGGTTCTGGCCGTTGAAGCCGTCGACCTCGAGGGAGGACATATCGAGGGAGCGGCCATAGGTGTAACTGGCGAGGATGGTGTAGCCCTTGGAGAAGCGCTTATTCAGCGTAAGTTGGAGCGAGTTGTAACTGGAGTTGATGATGCTCTGGTAATTGATGACGCTTTGGAAGTTAGGCGCGAAGGGGCGGCGGTTGTTGATGTTGGCCGTGGTGGCGCCGGGACCGAAGAGGGCGGGGTTGGCTTCGACGCGCATGGGGAGTTTGGTGCCTTTGGAGCCGATGTAGGCGGCGGTGACGGTGAAGCCGGCGGCGAGTTCGCGCTGGAGGTTGACGTTCCACTGCTGGAGGTAGGCGGTGGCGAGGTCAGGGTCGATGGAGAGGCCGACGGTGACGGGGAGTAAGTAGCGGTAAGCGGCGCGTTCGGCATCGGTGGCGGGGGGCGTGTAGGGGAAGGGATTGACGCGGCCGCGGTAGGGGTCAGAGAGGCTGAAGGGCTGATTGATGGTGGTTTGGAAAGAGAAGGGGGGCGAGTTGACGAAGTGGCTGAGCATGTGGAAACGGGGGGAGTCAAAGAAGATGCCGTAGCCCATGCGGACGCTGGTTTTGGTGGAGCCGCGGGGACGCCAGGCGAGGCTGGCGCGGGGGGCGAGGTTATTCCAATCGGTTTGGGTGCCGCCGCGCTGGACGCCGTTGTCGCCTACGTAAAGCAGGCCGGCGGGGGCGGAGGGGTAGACCGTGGATTGCTGGCCGGGGCGGAAGACGGTAAGTTCGTCGTTTTTGGCGTAGAAGGGAAGGTAGGGTTCCCAGCGGAGGCCGAGGCTGAGGTTGAGGTTATTCGTAAGTTTGATGTCGTCCTGGGCGTAGAGGGAGGGCGACCAGTTGGCGTTCTTGTTGATGCGGAGGGAGCCCTGGGTGAAGTTGAAGGGCCGGCCGAGGAGGAAGTCGGCGAAGGGCTCGGTGGCGAAGCGGCCGTCGAAGTTGAACTGGGGGTCGATGCCGTTGCCGGTAACGCGGTCGGAGTAACTGTAGCGGAGTTCGCCGCCGAATTTCACCTGGTGACGGCCGCGGATCCAGGAGAGGTTGTAAGTGCCTTGGTAGGTGCGGCGGTCGATGGTGACCAGGTTGTCCTGGTTGAGGTTCCAGTAACCGGTCACCTGTCCGCGGTAATGGGGGACGAGGGCAAGTCCGCCGGTGTCGGGCGCGCCGCGGCCGACGTTGATGCCGAGGTCCTTATACGAGACTCCGGTGCCGGAGCCGAAGGGGAGGGGGCCGCGGTCGATCTTGGTTTGGTTGCCGGTGAACTGGCCGACGGCGAGGAGGGCGGGCGAGAGGGTCCAGGTGTGCTGGCCCTGAATGTTCCAGTTATCGAAGGCGTTTTCGGCGCGCAGCACGGGGAGGCCGGCGGTGTTGTCGGCGGCGCTGGTGCTTTGGAAGACGCGCGCGGAAAGGCGCTGCGAAGCGCTGAGGAGGTGGTCGACGCGGCCGATCAACTGGTCGGCGTTTTCGTTAGCGGGACGGTTGAAGACGAAGCGGTTGCCGGAGGAGTTGGGGAGTGGAACCTGGAGTTTATCGAGGAAGGCGACGGCGGCGGGGTCGAAGCGCGAGGCCGGGATGAGGGCGTTGGGGAAGGGGGCGTTGTTGGCGTTGGGGTCGGTGGGTTTGCGGGCGATGGCGGAGAAGTCGCCGGCGCGCTGGGCGGCGGTGGCGGTGACGAGTCCGGAGAAGGTGGCGGCCTGGCGTTCGCGGAGGCCCTCGTAGGAGGCAAAGAAGAAGGTGCGGTTTTTGAGAATGGGGCCGCCGATGGAGCCTCCGAACTGATTGCGGCGGAGCTTGCCTTTCTCCAGCCCGAAGAAGGCGCGCGAGTCCATGGCGTCGTTGCGGAGGAACTCATAGGCCGAGCCGTGAAATTCGTTGGTGCCGGACTTAGTTGTTGCGTTGATGATGGCGCCGGAGTTGCGGCCATACTCGGCGGAGAAGTTATTGGTTTGGATGCTGAACTCTTCAAGCGCGTCGGGGTTGGGAATGAGAGCGGCGGTGTTCAGTTGGGGATCGTTGTTATCGCCCCCGTCGAGTAAGTAGTTGTTGGCCGTGCCGCGGGCGCCGTTGACGGAGATGCCTTCGTTCTGGCCGAGGCCGTTATTGCCGGCCGAGGAGACGGCGCCGGGAACGAGGCGCACGAGTTGAAGAGCGTTGCGGCCGTTGAGCGGCAGTTCGGTGATGCGGCGTTCGTCGACGGTTTCCTTGATGGTGGCGCCGACGGTTTCGACAAGCGCGACAGCGCCGCCGACGGTGATGGCTTCGGTAACCTGGCCGAGTTCGAGCTTGGCCTCCACCTGGCGGGTGGCTTCGGCGTCGAGACGGAAGGCGGCGGACTTGAAGGGGCGGAAGCCGTCGCGGGTGATTTCGACATGGTAGTCGCCGATGGGGAGGCGGGGGAGGATGAAGCGGCCGTTCGCGTCGGAGGTGGCGTTGAAGATGAGGCCGGTGAGCTGATTGACGCCTCTGATGGCGGCTCCGGGGACGGCGGCGCCGGAAGAGTCATAGACGGCGCCGTTGATTTGGCCGGTGGATTGGGCAAGGAGCGTTGTGGCGGCGAGGGCCGCTAGAAGAAGAAGTTTCATGGTCTGCATTCCGGATGTGGGGGAGTCTATCGCAAAAAGGGGTGGACGGGGAAATGGCGGTGGCGAGCGGGGTGTCACTGGAGGGTGAATTGCAATGCTTGTGAACGTGAACGATGTTGCTCCGCACTTGCTCCTGATGCTGCTCCTGATGCCGGTGGTGGTGTGGCCGCAGTCAAACTCCAACGGTTCGTTCTCGTTTGTACATCGAATCGCGGGGAGCCGTGGCGATGAGGTGAAAGCGGTGGCGGTGGGACCGGACGGCTCCTTATTAGTGGCGGGCGTGACGGACTCCGATGAATTTATGACGACGGAGGGCGCGGCGAGGCCGGCCTCGGCGCGGGGGACGGTGGCCGTTGCCGAAGTGTTTGTGCGGAGGTTGTCGGCGGATGGGTCGGAGGTGGTGTATTCCACATTACTGGGGCCGACGGGTTTTTACACGCAGGTGGCGCTGGGTGTGGATGGGCAGGGGTTCGCCTACATCGCGCATACGCGGCCGGGGGAGGACAAACTGGCGGCGCGGGTGTTGGAAGCCGAGGGCGGCATCGTGGTGGTGAAACTGTCGCCTGACGGAACGCGGATGGCAGAGCGGATGGCGCTGCTGCCCAACGTTTCGGCGAGGGAGGGGTTGGGGTTGGCGGTGGATGGCGACGGGACGGTGTATGTGGCGGCGGGGAGCGGGCCTGTTGAGATGCGCAAGGTGAACGCGGCGGGAACGGGGATCGAGTCGCGGGCGCGGGTGGGGTGTGCGCAAGGCGGGACGCTGGCGGTGACGTCGCTGGCGCGGGGGCCAGGGGCATCGGTGTATGTGGCGGGCAAGTCGACGTGCGCGGATTTTCCGGCGACGGCGGGGGCGTATCGCGTATCGGCGGTGCAGCCGGGCAACGGAGATGGCTTTGTGATGCGGTTCAACGAAGACTGGACTGCGCCGGCCTATGCGACGTTGGTCGGCGGGGAGAGCGTGGATGAGGCGCTGGGGCTGACGGTGGCGCGGGACGGCAGCGCGACCGTGGTGGGAATGACGGTGAACAGCCGCAACCTGGCGCCGCTGCCGGCAACGCCGTTGCGGATGGGCGAGCCGGTGCTGGACGGAACATACGGCCTGGTGGCGACGTTATCGCCGGACGGGACAGTGTTGCAGGGAGCGGCTCTGTTGCCAGCGTTGAGGCTGACGGCCGTGACGCAGGATGGAGACGGGAATTTGTATGTGGGCGGAACGTCATTTTATGGGGCGCTGCTGGCGCGTGTGTCGCCTGAGCTCAACGCGGTGCATTTCATGGTGGAGCCGCCGGCCTACGATGCGAAGGTAGGGGCGGTGGCGTTAGCGGGGGGGAAGCTGTTAGTGGGCGGATGGTCGCGGAGCCAGGGGATGCCGGACAACAACCCGGCGGGCAGCGGCGACGTCAATGGGTTCGCGGCGCTCTTGGCGGAGGAGATGCGGCCGGCGGATCTGGTGTTGCGGGTGACGACGCGGCTTGCCAGTCCGGATCTCTATCGCGACTACACCACATGCCGCTATGAGTTGAGCAACCGCGGCGAGCATGAGGCGGTGCAGGTGCAGTTAGTGGCGGGCATTGCGGGCAACGCGTCGTTTCACCTGTGGCAAGCCGATCCGCCGGTGTTCAACATACCGTCGTTTTGGACGGGGTCAGCGGGGGGGACGCGGGCGGCGGTGGAGCGGCTGGCGCCGGGCCAGACGGTGACGCTGGAGTTGCAGAGCAACAATTACATTTTCTCGGGGATCGATTGCGCCGGGCGGGTGTATTCGGGGACGGCGGATGCTGACCCTTCCGACAATGCGGGCGCGGATATGCAGAGGCTGCGCGTAGTCAGGCTGACGGTAAACGGAGTGCGCGGGTTGACGTTCCGGCGCGACGATTGGCCGGTGGCCGCTGAGGTGGGTACGCCGCTGAACGTGACGCCGGGCAGGAAGGTGCGGATCGAGTTTCAATCCCCTCAAGTGGACCGGCTGCAGCGGGTGTTGCGGTTCGACAAATGGAACGACGGGTCAACGGAACATCCGCGCGTGTTTACGATGGGGGAGAGCGACGTGTCAGTGACGGCGGGATTCGTGGTGGCGGCGGAGGGCGCGGTAGCGGGGCCAATGCCGGAAGGCGGCCAGCCGAACGAGCAGCAGGGGCCAGGGGGCGTGATTCCGATTCACATGCGGCCGTTTCAGTTGGAAGCCGGGGCCAAGGAGAGGGTGGTGGAGGTGAACGGCAGCGGGTTTGCGCGAGGCTGGGAGGTGACCTGGAACGGAGAGCCGAGGCCGACGGAGTATGTCAATCCGTATGTGCTGAAGGTGACTTTGAGCGAGGAGGATGTGGCACGGCCACAGTTGGGTTGGATGGCGGTGCGCGATGGGGAGAGTGGACAGACCGTGCGCGCGGGGGAGGGGTTTTGGATTTATGTCGGGGTCTGGCACAACGATGTGGTGTGGGACGAAAGCCGCGGACGGTTGTGGGTGGCAGTGGCAGAGGAGCCTGGGAAGAGCGGACCCGCGATCGCACTCATCGACCCGGCGACGGGACGTGCGGAGCGCCGGCAGGAGTTGAGCGCGGAACCGCAAGCGCTGGCCTTGACCGGGAGCGGGCGCTACCTCTTCGTGGCCAGCAACGGCAAGGTGGCGCGCATGGATACAGAAGCGTGGACGTTTGACCAGGAGGCGGCGTTGCCCATCCGGGACATCAGCGGCAGGCCGACCGAGGCCTATTCGATGCTGATCGTGCCGGGGCGGGAGGACCAGGTGGTGGTGTCGCTGCATGCGCCGTTTGTCAGCCCGAGCTATAGCGGAACGGTGTTGGTGACGGGAGGCGCGGTGACCGGGACGCGGCTGTCGGACAGAGAGGGGCCGGGAACCTTGTATGGATGGCTGGATGAGTCGACGGCCGTGGGGGGAGATGGAGTTTCGCTGTATTGGGTGAAGGTGAGCGGCGGGGTACGACTGGAGCGGAAGGCGGAGCGAGTGTTGGCACAGGCATCGTGCGTGATGGAGAGTGGGGAGTTGTATTGCTCCGATGGCGCGGTGAGGAACGCCTGGACGGGCGCGCGGCTGCGCCAGTTTGCGGCGGCGGGAGCCGTGGGCGTGCCGGTGGGGACGGATGCTGTGGCGTTTGTGGATCGCGGCGTTCAGGTGTTTGCAGGTGGCGGCATTTATGGACCGCTGGTGGTGATGCGGCGGTCGAACGGCGAGTTCATCTCGGCCCACCGTGTGAACGCGGCGAGCGTGCCGGGCACGATGGGGCGTTGGGGCGGCAATGGACTGATCTTCCGTCCCACGGAGGGTGGGCCCCAGCGCCGGCTGACCACGTGGCTCTATCTGTTTCAAGTGGACGTGCCGTAGTGGAACGGGGCTTTCGCCGCGGCCGGGAAACGCGGTATCCTCAACGCCATCACGATTGAGGAGGGCTGATGCCGATCTACATGAAGTTCGAAGGGGCCAAGCCGGCCGTGCCGGGGACGGTGAAGGACTCCGGCCACGCCAACTGGGTGGAGGTAACCTCCGTGCAGCAAGGCGTCCACAAGGCCATTTCGAATTTTGGGGGGGGTGTGGAAAGAGGCAGCGGCAGTATGAGGCCCAGGGATGTTGTGTTCACCATGCCGATGAACGCGAGCGCGACGGCGGTGTGGTCGAATAGCCTTGAGGGGACCTTGATGAAGGTGCTGGTGGATTTTCTGGGTTCGGGGGAGAAGAAGGGGGAGGTCAATTTGAGCGTCACGCTGACTAAGGCGATCGTTGCGTCGGTGAGTGTGAGCGGGGATGAGGCCGGCCCTGATAAGTCAGTCATGGTGGCCACCCTCAACTTCGAGCAAATGACCTACGAGACCAAGGGGAAAGCGGCGGGGGCGCCGTAGGCAACGCGGTAGAGATGCGGAGGCTGTTCCTGAGCGCGCGGAAGCGGTAGGCTGGAAGCGGCCTTTGGAGGGTGTCATGCGTTTCTTGTTTCCTCTCTTCCTCCTGGTGGGCGCGTCGTTGTTCCTTTCTGCCCACCATTCTCCTTCCCATCCTTGGCGGGGTGCGCAGTGCGCGGATTCCTGCGCGGGATGCGCGGATTCGGCGCAATGCCCTGGGTGTGCGGGCACGGCGTACTATGCAGCGCCCAACACGGCCGGAGCGCGGCTGCCCGAGGTGGCACGGCAGTGGATGGACTCCTATAACTCAGGCGATGCTTCGCGCGTGGCGGCGCTCTATACCGACGACGCGTGGTATCTCTCGGCGCATATCGAGGCACATGGGCGGGCGGCGGTGCGGTCGTATTTCGAGCGCGGGATTCGCGCGGGCGGGCATATCAACCACATTCGCGTATTGGATGAGCAGTATGATACGCGGATGGCGTTTGTGACGGCCACTTACGAGGCGAATAACGCCGGGCAGTTAGTGAACGGCCGCAATGTGCTGGTGTTCCGCAACGTGAACGGCCGCTGGTTGATCGCGGCGCATACGACGGTGGTGGCGGACTGAGGATTTCATGACGAACAGACGGGCGTTCCTGCAGGCGATGCTGGCGTCGCCGGGCGGAGTGGCGTATCTGCGCGCGGCGCAGGCGGCGCCTCCGATGAAGGTTAAGCGGGTGGAGACGGTGTATTGGAAGTCGCGCGACGACGCGCCGTTCTGGCCGCATTGGACATGGGTGAAGGTTGAGACCGATGCCGGTGTGTCGGGCATTGGCGAGACCTATCCGCGCGGGGCGAACGAAGCGGCGGCGGTGCACAACGTGGCCAACCGCCTCATCGGCAGCGACCCGCGCGACATCGAACGCATCTGGGCGGATTTGTATCATGCGTTCGATTACCAGGTGGCGGGCGGGGCGGAGATGCGGGCGTTGAGCGCGATTGACCTGGCGCTGTGGGATTTGCTCGGGCGGTCACTGAACGCACCCGTTTACCGGTTACTGGGCGGGCGGTCGAATCCTCGCGTGCGGCTCTACAATACGTGTTTTCCCTATAAGTACGATTTCCTGAAGGAACCCGAGAAGATCATGCGCGAGTTGATGGAGACGCGCGGCATCCGGGCGATCAAGGTGTGGCCGTTTGATGGGGCGGCGCGGCGGTCGGGGCGGCAGTACATTACGCAGGAGCAGATCGACGAGTCGCTGAAGCCGGTGCGGGCGTTGCGGGATGCGTTTGGGGATTCGATTGACATTGCGGTGGAGTTTCATTCGAATTGGAATTTGCCTTCGGCGATCCGGATTGCGCGGGCGTTGGAGCCTTACAAGCCGATGTGGCTGGAAGATATGCTGATGCCGGGGAATCCGGATCAGTACCGCGAACTGGCGCAGGCGACCTCGCTACCGCTGACAATTGGCGAGCGGATGGGGGGTAAGTTGGCGTTCGGGCAGTTACTGGAGTCGCGGGCGGCGAAGTTTGTGATGTTCGATGTGACGTGGTGTGGCGGGTTGACCGAGGCGCGGAAGATTGCGGCGATGGCGGATGCGTATCAGTTGCCGGTGGCGCCGCACACGGCTGGGGGCCCGCTGCTGTTCTATGCCTCGACGCATTTGACGACGGCGGCGCCGAATGTGTGGATTCAGGAGAGCTGCCAGCGGTTCTATGAGCGCGACTGGCCGGCGATGCTGGAGAATCCGATCGCGCCGAGCGAGGGCTCGATCGCCGCGCCGGAGGGGCCAGGGTTTGGCATGGAGATTCAGAAGGAGGCGTGGGAGCACGCCAAGGCGGTGCGGATGGTGAGCGGGGGGTGAAGGAGGGCGTCGGAATCCGGTGCATTTTCTTTGCCACAATTCACGATAATTCCACTTGATTTGTGAGACTTCCTGCTGCATTCTGGGGTCGCCTTTTATGGTGGCCTATGAGCAACAGAACCCCCCCCGCTTTCTTCACACATTTAATTGTAAAATTGTCATCATTCTCTTCTGCCTCCTAGCCTGGTGCGCACAGGCACAACCCGTATGCACCCCCGCGCTGGAAGAATCCTACGTGACCACAGAGATCGCCTTGCTGATTGAGTATGAGAGTGAAGGCGATTGCTCGACAGCCACGATTCGCAAGGGTCAGAAATTTGTCTGGATGTGGGCATCTGTTTATGCCTACGACTATGAGGGCGCATGGGAAGCCTTCCCGTATCAACTCTCGGTGAAGGTTAATGGCATCCCTGTCTACAGCGTAAGCGCCCTGACATTCAACATTGAGACCGAGTGTGAGAATGGAACATTTTGCAACCGTGAAGTCGTAAAAGTCATCGACGTTTCCAGCTTTACGCATTCGGCATCCGCACAATTGGAGGTGCTTGCGTACGCCGTGCGGCCGCCGGGATTGGAAGATCCTGGCCATTATGGTCAGGTGTACACGGTGTTGACGGTGCACCCGAGATCCAGGTTCCTGCTGTCGGACACGCGCCAGGATTTCCGCCCCGGGAACAGCGATTCCGCCGATCCGGTGGCGGCCACGTGCAGCAGCGGCTACGACTGCTACCCGAGTTTCGAGGCGCGCATCCAGGAGTCCTGCTGTGATGTGAAGATCGGGTTTGAGTTGAGTGACGTTTCGACGTTGGCGGGGGTCTCCACTAACTATGGATCGGGGACCGGGCTGGATTATGCCGTTGATCCGGAGCTGAATCAGGGCATGGTATCGGTTTCCGGGCCGCCAGGGACGGTGGCGTATGAGACGGCGGAGCCGTGGACCATGGCGAACCTGATGATCTCTTCGCTTGATTATGGCGGCAAGGCGAAGGTGAAAGCGTATTTCCTGGCCCCGGAAACCGGAGAAAAGATCTACGCCGAGGTCGTGGAGGATCTGGAGCAACCAACGGAACCCGAATCGACAATGGAACGTCAATTCGCCAGATTGCCTTTTGACGAGGATGAGGATGGAATGGCAGATGGGTGGGAGAGTGGGGTGGGTGGAGTGTTGCTAGTCGCCGCCAATGATACCGAGCCCGGCGGCGGTGCCCCGGGCGATGGACTACCGGTGTTCGATGAGTACAGGGGATTTCACGTTCTCGAGGGCACGGCGAAGGCGCACATCCGAACTCATCCGGACCAGGAGAAGGACGTGTTTTACTGGGATGCCTCTGGGACGGCTATTTTTCACGATGCGTTGGTCGCGCATCTTGCCCAGGAGCTTCCTGGCATCGTGTACCATCCGGTCGACGATGTCCAGGCTGGGGTGAATAACCCCACGACAAAAGAAGTTGACTATTTTAACAAGAACTCTCCCCTAGGACCATCTGCCTACGCCTTCGTGTATGAACTAAGGCAGTTGAGCGGCGGCAGCCTTGGTTCCGCAGGAGGAATTGGTAAGTCCTTCAAACCAATACTTATTGATGATGCAAAGATTGGCCAAACAGTAGCTAGCTATGGGTTTGTGATGACCCATGCCGATCTGAGGGCACTCGTCTTGTCGCATGAGACGGGTCATCGATTTGGATTGACGCACCCTTACCGATTGGATCATCCAACTTCAGCGATCCCGGCACAGCGGCCTTACGCCTCCGTGCAGTTTCATGAGTATGCACGCGATCTCGCACAGACGAACGTCCTGTACAATCGCAGCGACATATGGCCACACCCTGTAACTGGCTCGTGGCTGATCGCCGATCAGCTAAGTGATCAAAAAGGAATCCTATCTGGCAATAAAGTTATACAATTCAATCCTGAACCAAACACACCTCCTCCACCAGGCTCGCTTGACTCCGCACTCAAAGTCACTATGCGTGACCCGGTGCCAAACACCTCACTCTATATCTACGTGGAGACTCAAGAGCTTTTTCTGATGGACTGGAACTTGAGGCAGATCTCCAGCATGAGCTCCCTGAGTGCTTGGCACTTCAAGGCGAGCGACATAGACAGGGTTGTGGTTAATGTCGTGCAGTGAAGGGAGGGCCGCATGAAAGCAAGAGTACTCTTCATGTTTGCAGCGATCGCCTTGTCAGGGAGTTCGCAACCAATCCCTGTCGGTGCGACCCACCACCAGCGGGCAAGAATGCTCGACCAGAACACCCGTAAACTCGAGTGCACCCTGCGCCTAGACCGCGAGGTTTATTTGGCAGGGGAGGCGGCGACAGCCCACGTGACTTTGTCCAACCCGGCACCGGAGTTACTGGAAGTGTATGATCCGCTGTCGAACGGTGGACTAAACCTGCTTCGGCTGGCGACGGAGAGAGAACTGCAAGAGCCTGGGATTACCGCGGGGCCGTACCGGTACATCTCCCCTCATCCGAACAAAGGGTGGAGCGGACGGTTTGTTTGGTCCGACGAGATGGCGGCGGAATTGAAGACGGTGTGGTTCAAGCCCGGCGAAAAGCGGATGCTGGAGATCCGTTCATTCGATCCCTTGCCTCGTACGCCGGACATGATGTGGCCCTCGGGAAGCAGTGTCCCCACCCATTCGGGTGAGTATCAGATGTGGTTCAGCTATTGCACGGACGCACGTGTCGGCTTCAGGGTGATTCAGCCCGTTTTTGAATCCTTCGCCAAAGTGCGCTTGAATGAGTCGCTCCGATTGTATGATTCGATGGCACGCAGAGTCGTGGAGCGTCCTCGCTACCTCTACGCATTGGCCTTGCGCGTGGAGGAAGCAGTCGTCATTGTGGCCAGACAGGGTGACAGCATGCAGGAATCCGTGGTGACAGATGTTCCAGGGAAGGTGTTCCGAGAAAACGCAATCAGCCCATTTTCTCCCTTCCAACGCGTGGCCGAGTTGAGGGGGCCTGTGGCGAACCTAGCGATCCGGCAGTTAGATGAAACGACGTTTGAGGTTGTGTGGACGGAGGCGGGTGGGCGGTTAGTGCGGCGGAGCTACCAGCCTCGGCTCAGTAAATCGCAGTTGGGTCCTCCATAGCGGATGGACCAACTGTGTCTCACCTCACGGCTCGCCCAGCCGCGCCGCGGCAATCTGCGCAATGTCCAGCAACTGCGGCGGATTCGCCACGGCGCCCGTGCCGAGCGCGTCTCTGAACATGGTGTTGCAGAAGGGGCAGGCGGCGGCGACCAGCGTAGCTCCGGTCGCGGCGAGTTGTTCGGCGCGTTCGACGCTGACGCGTTTGCCGGGTTCTTCGCCGAGGAAAGCGAGTCCTCCGCCGGCGCCGCAACAGAAGCTGCTTTTGGGTGAAAGAGAGCGGCGGAATCCGGTGCATTTTACGTGCCACAATTCACGATAATTCCACTTGATTTGTCAGAATTCTTGCTGCCTTCTGGGGTCGCCTTTTATGGTGGCCTATGAACAATAGAATTCTCCCTCCCCATTTTCTTCACACATCTAATTGTAACTTCGTCATCGTTTTCTTCTGCCTCCTAGCCTGGTGCGCACAGGCACAACCCGTATGCACCCCCGCGCTTGATGAATCCTACGTGACCACGGAGATCGCCTTGCTGATTGAGTATGAGAGTGAAGGCGATTGCTCGACAGCCACGATTCGGAAGGGTCAGAAATTTGTCTGGATGTGGGCGTCTATTTATGCCTACGACTATGAGGGCGCTTGGGGCGCTTTCGAGTATCTGCTTTCAGTGAAGGTCAATGGCATTCCTGTCTACAACGTAAGCGCTCTGACATTCAACACCGAGACCGAGTGTGAGAATGGAACATTTTGCAACCGTGAAGTCGTAAAAGTCATCGACGTTTCCGGCTATACGCATTCGGCATCCGCAGAACTCGAGGTGATTGCGCACGCCGTGCGGCCGCCGGGATTGGACGATCCTGGCCATCGTGGCCACGTGTACACTGTGTTGACAGTGCACCCGAGATCCAGGTTCCTGCTGTCGGACACGCGCCAGGATTTCCGCCCCCGGAACAGCGATTCCGCCGATCCGGTGGCGGCCACGTGCAACAGCGGCTACGACTGCTACCCGAGTTTCGCGGCGCGAATTGAGGCGTCTTGCTGCGATGTGAAGATCGGGTTTGAGTTGAGTGACGTTTCGACGTTGGCGGGGATTTCCACCAACTATGGATCCGAGACCGGGCCGGATTATGCCGTTGATCCGGATCTGAATCAGGGAATGGTATCGGTTTCCGGACCGCCAGGGACGGTGGCGTATGAGACGGCAGATCCGTCGACAATGGCAAGTCTGATGCTCACCTCGCTGGACTACGGCGGCAAGGCGAAAGTAAAGGCGTACTTCCTGGCCCCGGAAACGGGAGAGAAGATCTACGCCGAGGTCGTGGAGGATTGGGAGGAACCAACGGAACCCGAATCCACTATGGAACGTCAATTCGCCAGACTGCCTTTTGACGAGGACGAAGATGGCATGGGGGATGGGTGGGAGAGTGAGATCGGTGGCCCGAATCCATCCGCGGATGAGGATGGCGAGCCCGGAGGGGGTGCGCCTGGGGATGGGCTCTCGGCCCACGATGAATATCGCGGGTTTCATTGGCTGGACGGGACGGCGATCAAGCATATTCGGACCGACGCCAAGACAAAGAAGGATGTCTTCTACTGGGACAGCTCCAGTGACGGCCGCTATTCGACCGCATTGGCCGGGCTACTCGAATTGAGGGTTCCAGACGCAGTTTTCCACCCAGTGAACGCCTATGCTGCACGGTTGGTCACGCCTGGCGACCCATTGTCAGGCGTCCACCCCATCAACAACGATTCACTCACTAGTCCGCGTGCATATGCAATTGTGTACGCAGAGGACAACTTGTCCGCGACAAAAGAGCTGGCGAACGCTGGCATGCCGGGAAAGCGGCCGGATCCGATCCGTATTGACCCGTCCGAATTGTCGGCGGAGATTACACTGAATGGAAACCAACTCACGCCGGCCACACTGCGGGCGATCATCGTTGCGCATGAAACAGGGCACAGATTCGCCCTCTGGCACTATAAGCGATGGTGCAACCACCAGCCGCTGATACCAGGACAAGCCGAACCCAGCTCGTTGCAGTCGTCGGAGTATGCGCTCACGGCTGTAGACCCTCAGCTCGTTTTTCTGCGTCTCGCAATCTTCGAGCGTGCTAATGATTGGGTGGTCAGTGAACGGCCTGACCCGAACTTTGGACTCCTCACCAATTATGAGTACTCATGGCCCCCGCAGTTCTTTTACGGAGATCCGCCGATGGGGCAGGGATTTGATTCAGCAGTGGTATTAGTCCACGCAGCATCGCCTATTCCAACTAATGGCGCAGCATTAGCGGTCAACACCATCGACTCATTCCTGATGGACTGGTACATTCGCCATACACCGTTGATGAGCACAACAGTGAATTGGGGGTTCAAGATGGATGACTTAAGCCAAATAAAGGTCAATGTTCAGTAACGGGAAGACTGGAGTCACGCAAATGAGATGCAACCTGATCAGTATCGCTTTTCTGCAGTCACTCGTTTCACTGTATGGACTCCAGATGGAGATCGGCCCTATTCGTGATCCCCATATCGCTGGAGTTGCACAGAACTCGTCGAAGGTGCAATGTTCTGTACGCGTTGATCGCGAGGTGTACCTGGCGGGGGAGACCGCGCGGGCGTGGTTGACGGTGACCAATCCGATGCATGAGATGGTGGAGGTGTTTGATCCGTTCCATCTCAGCAACGCGGCGCTAGTGCTTCGTGGAATGAAGCTGGAGGAGGGTGAGCCAGGGGCGCAGCCGGTCTATCGCCCCCTGTCGCCGCATGAACCGCGAAGTTGGCGCAGCCGGTCGTTCAACGAGCCTCAGGAGTTCCGGCGGCTTGTTACGGCGTGGCTCAAGCCCGGTGAGACGCGAGAGTTTGAGATCGATTCGGCCGGGGAGTGGTTTGGCAAGCCGTTCTCGCCCTGGTATGCGAATGGCGGGATTCGCGACCCAGGCGAGTATCAAATCCGCTATACTTATTGTCCCCAAGCGCATGTGGAGTTCTCAGTCGTGCCGGCGGTCCTCATCGCCCACGGTATTCTCCCGCTTTCCCGGCCACTGGAGGTGTACGACGAGACGGAACGCAAAATCAGGCAGTACCCTCGCGCCCTCCGTGCCTTCGCCTTGCGCCTTGGCGAAAAGTCAGTTGTGGTTGTGGGCCGTAGAGATACGCCAGCAGATGCAAGGCTGCGGACAGCGCCGGGGATGGCACTTTCAGAGTACGAGCTTGTGCCGTTCAGCCCGTATGATCGCGTTGCCGAGGTGAATGGTCCGGTGGCGAATCTGGCGATCCAGCAGGTGGATCAGGCGACGTTTGAGGTGCTATGGACGGAGGCGGGGGGACGGTTGATGCGGCGAAGTTACCAACCCCGACTGAGTAAGTCGAAATTGAGCCCTCAATGAAGGTTCGGCCGTGTTGACACTCCCCGTTCACGGCTCGCCCAGCCGCGCCGCGGCAATCTGCGCAATATCGAGCAACTGCGGAGGGTTCGCCACCGCGCCCGTGGCGAGCGCGTCGCGGAACATGGTGTTGCAGAAGGGGCAGGCGGCGGCGACCAGCGTGGCTCCGGTGGCGGCGAGTTGTTCTGCGCGTTCGACACTGACGCGTTTGCCGCGTTCTTCGCCGAGGAAGGCGAGTCCGCCGCCGGCGCCGCAACAGAAGCTGGTTTCGCGCGAGCGATCGGCTTCGAGTAAGTTGCCGGCGAGTGAGGCGGCGGCGCGGGGGGCATCGTAAATGCCCTGGTAGCGGCCGAGGTAGCAGGGGTCGTGCAAGACGACGGACTGGCTGGCGGTGGCGGGCGGAAGCTGGGCGGCGTGGCGGGCGAGGAACTGGCTGTGGTGCTCCACCTCGAGGGCGGCGGCGGCTTCGGCATCGGTTTCGCGCCAATCCTCCTTCATCGTGCGGACGCAGTGGGGGCAGATGGAGAGGACCTTCTTCACGCCGGCCTGCTGCATGCCGCTGAGGTTCTGCTGGGCGAGTTCGCCGAAGAGGAGGTCGTTGCCGAGGCGGCGGGCGGAGTCGCCCGTGCAGCGCTCCTTCTTGAGGACGCCGAAGCTCACGCCGAGGTGGCGCAGGACGCGGGCGAGGGATTCGACGATCTGGCGGCCCTGGGGGTCGTAGGAGCCCATGCAGCCGAGCCAGAGTAAGTACTCCTGCGACCCGTCGTAGTGGGGGAGTCCGGCCTTGGCGATGAACTGGTCGCGCTGGGAGGCGGGGAGGCCGAGCGGGTTGCCGTTGCGTTCTAAGTTGAGGAATAGCTTGGTGCCGTAATTATCCTCCCACTTACCGGTGTTGACCGCGCCGCGGCGGAGCCCGACGATGACGGGGAGGTGTTCAATGCCGACGGGGCACTGGTATTCGCAGGCGCCGCAGGTGGTGCACTGGAAGACGGCCTCCTGCTGGAGGTGGACGCCGAGCAGCGGCGCTTCGGCGCGCGCGCCGTTCTCATTCAGATAGCCACGCAGGCCGAGGACGATCTCCTTGGGGTTGAGGAGCTTGCCGGTGGTGGCAGCGGGGCAGTGTTCGGTGCAGCGGCCGCATTCGACGCAGGAGAAGGCCTGGAGGGCAGCCAGCTGGGTGACGTCCTTGCCGGTGTCGAGGCCGAAATCATCATCGTCGGCCAGTGGCGGAATCTTACTGAATCCGCCGCGCGAGAGAAAGACCGTCGCGGGGCTAAGGACTAAGTGCAGGTGCTTGGTGTGGGGAATCAGCGGGAGGAAAATGGCCAGGGCGAGGGTATGGAGCCACCAGATGCCGGGGCCGTTCGCGCCCGCGCCGAGCGGGTAGTAATCCAGCAGGTAAGTGACCATCAGGACGAGGATCAGCAGGGCGATGAAGCCGCTCTCCAGTTTCACTTCGCCCAGCCAGCGGGGGCGGACCAGGAAGCGGCGCAGTGCGAGTCCGGTGATGGAGACCGAGACGGCGAGGGCAAAGAGAGCGGCGAGTCCGAAATAGAAGCGGCCGAAGGGGGAATGGCGGTTGAGGAGTTCGAGGCCGAAGCCCTGGGCGATGTGGTTGAGGGTAACCAGCGCGAAGGCGCAGAAGCCCCAGAAGACGAGGGCGTGGGCGAGTCCGGGGAGGGGGCGGTGGCGGATGACTTTGGCCTGCAGGGCGACGTCGCGGAGGAATTCCCAGAGGCGCGGGGCCAGTGGGGCGAGGCGGAAATCGGCGTCGGGCTTGGAGGCGAGGATGATGCGAAGGACGCGGCGGAAGCGCCAGGCAAAGCCGCCGAGGCTGGCGGCGAGGATCAGAACGAGGGCAAACATCTCCCAAAGGCGGGGGGTGTGCATCGACTTGAGGCTAGCATGGCGGGCGGGGCGGGCGGCCGTCGCGAGCGAGCGCCCGGGACACCGGCGAGGTCGCGCAGCCCCCTTTATTTTCAGCGCGATCGTTGATAGAATCTCGACACAAATTATGAGGCCCTTCCGCGTTGTGAGCCTGACCATTACCTGCGTGTGCGCAGCCGGTGTGCTGCTGTGGGCCGAGGGGAGCGCCAAGCCGTTCTCGGCGGCGCAGAAGAACTGGTGGGCATTCCAAAAGCTGGTGAGGCCGGCCACGCCCACGGTGAAAGGCGCGGCCTGGGTGCGGACGCCCGTGGACGCGTTCATCCTGGCGAAACTGGAAGAACGCGGTGTGAAACCGAATCCGCGGGCCGACAAAGTGACGCTGATCCGGCGCGCCTACCTCGTGTTGACGGGCATGCCGCCAACTCCGGAGCGCGTGCAGGCGTTCCTGGCCGATGAATCGCCAAAGGCGTTTGAGCGCGTGGTGGACGAGTTGCTCGCTTCGCCGCAGTACGGCGAGCGCTGGGCGCGGCACTGGCTCGACCTGGCGCGCTATGCCGACTCGGAAGGCTTCAAGGCCGATGAGACGCGGCCGAATGTGTGGCGCTATCGGGATTACGTGATTCGGGCCTTTAACTCCGATAAGCCGTACAACCGGTTCGTGGAAGAGCAACTGGCGGGCGATGAGCTCTATCCGAACGATGCGGATGCGCTGGCGGCGACGGGGTTCAACCGCAACTTTCCGGATGAGTCGAACCAGGCCAACATCATGCTGCGGCGGCAGGAGCTGCTGAATGACATCACGGATACGACCGGCGCGGTGTTCATGGGGCTGACCTACGGCTGCGCGAAGTGCCACGACCACAAGTACGATCCGATCCTGCATGCTGATTACTACAAGCTGCAGGCGTTCTTCGCGAATGTGCGCATCGAGGATGGCATGCAGTTGGAGGGCGGCGAGCGGCGGGCGGCCTATCGCGAGCAGGAGCAGCGGTGGCTCAACGAGACTGCCGAGATTCGCGCCGAGATGGCGAAGTTGATCGAACCGAAGCGGGCGTTGCGCTACAAGGAGCGGCTGGAGCGGTTTCCCGAAGAGATCCAGGAGGTGTTGACGATCAAGCCGGAGGCGCGCTCGCCCTATCAGTGGCAGATGTATCACAAGGCTCTGCCGCAGGTGCAGTTCACCGATAAAGAGCTGGCGGCTTCGTTGAAGGGGGCCGACAAGGAGCGCTACAAGCAGTTGCAGGCCGAACTTGAGAAGTTCGATGGCTTGAAGCCTGAGCCGCTGGCGGTGGCGCAAGGGATGGTGGATGCCGAGTCGGCTCCGCCACCGACGCACATCCTGATGGGCGGGGCATACAGCATGCGCAAGGATGAGGTGCAGCCGGGGTTCCTGACGATTCTCGATGCCAAGCCGGCGACGATTGAGCCGGTGGCGAATGGGGCATCGACGGGACGTCGCGCGGCGCTGGCAAAGTGGCTCACGCGGGCGGACAATCCGCTGACGGCGCGTGTGATGGCCAATCGCATCTGGCATTACCAGTTCGGACGCGGCATCGCCGGCACGCCGAGCGATTTCGGCATGATGGGCGAGCGGCCGGTGAACCGCGAGCTGCTCGATTATTTGGCGGCGCGGTTCGTGGAACTCGGCTGGTCGATGAAGAAGCTGAATCGCGAGATCATGCTCTCGTCAGCGTGGCAGCAGAGCGCCCAGTGGCGCGACGATGCGGGCGCCGAGGATGCGTCGAACAAGTTGACGTGGCGCTACCCGCGGCACCGCTTGGAAGGCGAAGCGATTCGCGATTCGATTTTGAGCGTGTCCGGCGCGTTGAACGCGAAGATGTACGGGCCGGGCATCTTCCCTGCCCTGCCGCCGGGCATGGTGACGCGCGGCGGTTGGAAGGACGATGAGGACGAGGCCGAGGCCAACCGGCGCAGCGTCTACATCTTCGTGCGGCGCAATACGCGCTACCCGATGCTGCAGGCGTTCGATATGCCGGATACGCATGAGTCGTGCGCGCGGCGGAATGTGACGGTGAGTTCCACGCAGGCGCTGGAGATGTTGAACAGCGAAGTGGTGATGGGTTGGGCGCGGACGCTCTCCAAGCGCGTGCGCAACGATGCGGGCCTGGATGAGCGCGGGCAGGTGGAGCGGGCCTGGAAGCTCGTCTACCAGCGGCCGCCCAGCGCAGAGGAGATCGCCGGGGCGCTTGCGTTTTTGCAGAAGCAGGCGGCCGTGGCGGGCGATGGCGAAGCGGCGTTCACTGACTTCTGCCACATGCTGATCAATTCGAATGAGTTCGTGTTTGTGAATTGAGTTTGTCTATGCCGATGAAGCCGGGTTGTTCACACATGCAGCGCCGCACGTTCTTGTCGCGGCTGGGGACGGGCCTTTCGGGCATTGCGCTGGCGAACCTGCTGGCCGAGGACGGCTTTGCGGCGGCGAAACGCGATCCCATGGCGCCGCGCGAACCGCACCACAAGCCGAAGGCGAAGTCGGTGATCTGGCTGTTCATGGAAGGCGGGCCGAGCCACATTGATTTGTTCGATCCGAAGCCGAAGTTGAATGAGCTGCACGGGCAGCCGATGCCGGCGAGCTTTGGGCGGCCGATCACGGCGATGGGCACGGGCAACAACGCCATCATGGGTTCGCCGCGGAAGTGGAAGCAGTACGGGCAGAGCGGGCTGTGGGTGTCGGACTGGTATCCGCACATCGCCGAGCATGTGGACGATCTGGCTGTGCTGCGTTCCTGCTGGGCGAACGGGCTGAACCATGTCGGTTCGGTGTGCCAGATGAACACGGGCGATGTGCTGGCCGGGCGTCCGTCACTCGGTTCATGGTTGACGTATGGCTTGGGCAGCGCGAACCGCAACCTGCCGACGTTCGTGATTCTCACCGACGATAAGGAAGTGGTGGGCGGACCGAAGAACTGGAGCGCGGGCTTTTTGCCGGCGTCGTTCCAGGGCGAGCAGTTCCGCACGGGCGATTCGCCGATTCTGAATTTGAAGTCGCCCGAGGGCGTGACGGTGGAGCGGCAGCGCGGGAAGCTTGATTTCCTGAAGGAACTGAATGACCGCTGGAGCGCGGACAAGCAGGAGGATTCGGATCTCGACGCGCGCGTGGCCTCCTATGAGCTGGCCTACAAGATGCAAGCGACGGCGCCGGAGGCGGTGGATCTGACCAAGGAAACAGCGGCGACGCGCGCGCTGTATGGCATGGACGAGGAGGCGACCTCGGTTTTCGGAGCGAATTGTCTGTTAGCGCGGCGGCTGGTGGAGCGCGGGGTGCGGTTCGTGGAGTTGTATTGCGGATCGGGTTCAGGCTGGGACGCGCATTCGAACATTGAAGGCAATCATGGCAAGTGGTGCCGCGCATCGGATAAGCCGATTGCCGGGCTGCTGGCGGACTTGAAGGCGCGCGGGTTGTTGGAGGACACGCTGGTGGTGTGGGGCGGCGAGTTTGGGCGCACGCCGTTCAACGAGAAGGGCAACGGGCGCGACCACAATCCGTGGGGCTTCACGATGTGGTTTGCCGGCGGCGGCGCGAAGGGCGGGCGGACGATCGGGACGACCGATGAGATCGGCCTGCGCGCCGTGGAGCGGCCGGCGCATGTGCACGACATTCACGCCAGCATTTTGCACATGATGGGGCTCGATCATCTGAAGCTGACTTACTTGCACAACGGGCGGGCGGAACGGGCGACGATGACGGGGGGCGAGTTGGTGAGCGAGTTGTGGAACGCGTAATTAGGCGGGGAATCACTCAACGGTGATGGCATTGATCCGGTAGGAATCGGCGGCGGAAGAACGGACAAGCTCGAATGAGAACGATAGACGTTCCCCATCCGCCTCCAGGGGGCAATCCAGAATTGTGGCTACGGTGGTCCGCAACGGACTGCCGGCATGAGGCCTTGCACTGAAGCAGTCGCTCTTGACGATGAGCAGGCCGAGGTCGCGTGCGTGCAGCGACAGGAGCTTGTCTTCAGTTCTCCAGAGGTTCTTCGATAGAGCGAGTTCCCTTGTCAGAGCCGCCTCGGCGGGCTTGTGCTGGAAAGAGAATAGGTGCTGGAGGTTCGCCCTCACGATCCGCTGAGGCTCGTAGACTTCCGGTTGTGTGGAACCATCACATTGGGCACGAAGCAGATCGCCGCGCGCATCCTTGCCGATCCTGGCTCTCACTGACCAAATCGCGCCAATCTCCCTGCAGCGGGGACTGGAGAATTCAGGTTTGAGGACAGCCTTTCCGTATGACAACCGGTATTCCCGCTTTCCAACCATTAGGTGTGCAGTCTGGACGCCACGGCCAGAGACACCGCCATAGGTTTCCACGACAACGCCCCGAAGATCCGTCGGCGCGAACCCTGAGAAGAATGGCAGGAGCGCGAGGAGAGAGAATGCGGGCAATTGCATAGGATTCACCTTGCTGCTAGCTTCGCACGCGGCGTGATGGAGTGCCGCGGGTCTCGTTGAGCGCTTGCGCCAGCAGAGTCTTGATGACGGCCTGGCGGCTGATGTTGAGCTTGGCGGCGCGCTCGTCGAGTTCGCGGAGCATGCCTTGGGTGAAATCAACGTTGACGCGATGGATAGGGCGAACGACAGCGAACTTGTTGGTGAAATAGGCGGAGACGTCCTTACCGCTGGTGGCCATGCCAGCGATCTGGTCGGCCGTGGGGACTTTCGAGGCGGGGGCCTTCTTAGGTGCTTTGGGCATAGCTTTCGACTTCTCCTTTCGTGGCCTTCCAGGCCGTGATGAGGTGGTAGTAATCGCCGTTGTGGTCTTCACGAATTTCAAAGATTACCGAACAAAGGACGCTTCCGCACCAGCCGATGGCGCGGAACTGTTCGGGATCATCACGTTTCCTGTCGACGATGTACACCTGGTCGAAGACCTTGCAAGCTTCGCGGAGACTGATCCCGTGCTTCTGCTTGACGATTCGGCTTTTGGCGGGATCGAACCGGAGGCGCATTCGTATATAACAGTTATATCATCAGGCGGAATGGCGGGGAGCGGGGTCAGCGGATCCCGGGGCCGAGCAGCATTCCACTCCACTGCGATACACTCGCGCCCATGAGGCGCACACTAGGACTGATTTCATTGGCCGCAATGACGGCGGCGGCGGCGTGGGGCGGCGAGGTGTTCACGGGCGGGCAGGTGGCCGAGGTGATCCGGCTGCGGCTCGATCGCGACGAGATGCTGCTGGAGTCGATCATCGAGACCATCAAAAAGCACAAGATTGAAGACGGGGCTGTGCTGACGGCGGCCGGGACGCTGCAGGCGTGCACGTTTCACGCGGTGGCGAACATGAAGGCGACGCCGGAGGACAAGATGATGACGCGGCAGGGTCCGCTCGAAATCCTCAGCCTGAACGGGATCATCGCCGGCGGCGAGCCGCATCTGCACATGACGCTGGGCGACAACGAAGGCCGCGCGCTGGGCGGCCACATTGAGCCGGGGTGCAAGGTGCTCTACCGCGCCGAGATCACGATCGCGCGCTTCAGCGGTCCGAAGGTGGCGCGGCTGCCGAACAAAGAGGGTGTGCCGATGATGCAGCGGGTGGGGAAGAAGTAGGGGGCGATGGTCCGGCTGCCTGCTGCGTTCCTGATGAGCGTTGTGTTCGTTGCCGCTGCGCAGAGCGAGCGGAGCACGGTGGACTTCCGCAATTTTGAGTACCCAGTGTTGCAGTTGGAAGAACGTCGGAGCGTGCCAGACACGTGGAGGTGGCTTGCTGCCCTTCCCTCGGAGCGGGTGCGGCTCGTAAAGGGCAGGTTCGACGAGCCGACGGATGGGTCATACGCGGGACCTTACTTCATGTGGCAGTCCACGCTGTGGGGAGACGTCGACGGCGATGGACGAGAGGAGGCCGCCGTTCTCCTGCGGTATGGCACGGGGGGAACGGCAACCTGGCAGTACTTGTATGTGTTCAGGCTGGCCGCTGGGCGCACGGAGTTGATGTCGATCCTGGAAAGCGGATCACGGGCTCAGGGCGGCTTGGTGAATATTGCCATGCTGGGGCAAGCGCTCATGCTGCGCTTTCAGGATGAAGAGCGGATGCGCGGCCTTTGCTGCTCGAACGGATACATCCAGGTGGGGTACCGATGGGATGGCCGGCGTTTTGTCGAGGTGGGGAAGCGGGTGCGCGGAAGCTTTCGCAGAGGGGTTCTCTGGGAGCGTGAGCCGATTGGGTCCGGCAGTGTGAAATGGAGGTCGATGGGCAAGGAGTCGCATGTCTTTTTCAAATCAGGCACGGGGCCGGAGCAGAGGCTGACTCGCGCGGGGGTGAACTGGCAGCCGTCGCTTTCGCCCGATGAGAAGTCAGTCGTGTACCTACGCGAACTCGCCGACGGCAAACAGCAGGTGCGGCTGGTGCGCAGCGATGGCACGCACGATGAGTTATTGTTCGACCAACCGCTCCGTTGGAAAGGCCTGACGTGCGGCACTAATAGTCTGCTGCTGCCGCAGTGGTCGGCCGACGGACAGTTTGTGTACTGGCTCGTGGAGTGCACGGACTATGAGGGCGCGCTGTGGCGGATGGACCTGAAGACGCGGCGCGCCGAGGTGTTTCTCGCCGATTGCGATCAGTATTTGGTGATTCGGAAGGGACGGTACAAAGGGCACCTCATCGCCACGCAGTTGACGCCGCCGGCGCCAGGCAAGGAAGCGGAGCGTGACTACGCCGCCTATTCCGTGTATGTGTTCTCGCCGGAGGGGAAGCGGCTGGAGATGCTGGATGAGGAGGGAGATGGACTGGATGCGTTCGCGCGGCAGTGGGAGGGGAAGTGAAGGAGCGTGTGAAGAGAGCCGTGAGTGCACCTGGGGCTCGTCGAACCACAGACGAGCATAGGTGCGCTGGGGTTGCGCACGCGTTCGCGAGATCCTGCGCGCACGCGATGTGGGGCGCAAGTAGGCTGGCGTCACGAAAGCGTTGCCCGCGCTACCCCACCTTCCGCGCCACATGCAAACCAAGCCCGCCAAACAGGTGGCGCTTGCGCCACTCCACTTGCAGGCCTGCGCGCGTGAGCGCGGCCTCAAACTCCGGCATGGTGAGGAAGCGGCGGATGGAGGAGGCGATGTAGCCGTAGGTGACCGGTTCGCGGTGCCAGAGCCAACCGGCGGCGTTGCCTGAAACGGACATGTAGCCGAGGTAGAGTTCACGCCACAGCGCGTTCGTGGGGCGGTAGAAGTCGAGGTTCAGCAGGAGGCCGCCGGGGCGGAGGACGCGGGCGATTTCGCGCAGGGCGCGGTCGGGCTCATGCGTGTTGCGGATGCCGTAGCCGATGCTCACGATGTCGAAGCTTGCGTCGGCCACGGGGAGCGTGAGCATGTTGCCGAGGGCGAATTCGAGCGGCAGCGTGCGGTGATGCGAGGCGCGGCGGGTGGCCTCGACGAGCATCTTTTCGCTGAGGTCGCAGCCGAATGCAAGCGGCGAGCGGGTGCGCTCAGCCAGCGCGGTGCAGAGGTCGCCGGTGCCGCAGGCGAGGTCGAGGATGCGCGGCGACGGGGCGGCGCGGCGGACGCCTTCGGCGATGAGCGACTCCTTCCAGGCGCGGTCCATACCGAACGAGAAGATGCGGGTGAAGTTGTCGTAGCCGGGGGCGAGGATGTCGAACATGGTCGACACGTATTTTTGTTTGAGGCGCTCGTCCTTGAGGTGCGTGTCCATGTCGAGGACGGCGAGTTCCTTGGGGTCGCGGCCGCTGATGCCTTTGAAACGAACCAAACGGGTCTCCTTGCGTGGGCTTGGGATTATGGGGGCGTAAGAGAGTATCGTAGCAGGCCGTCGATCTCTTCCAGTGCGAACGAGGAGCCTTCGACGAGCGCGGCCAGGCGGCCGTCGGGGGCGATGAGCGCGGTGGTGGAGTTGTGAACGATGACGCCTTCCTCCACCCACGACCAGAGGCCGAACGCGCGGGCCACGCGAGCCAGTTCGTCGGGCGGGCCGGTGAGGAAGTGCCAGTTGGCTCCGGCGGCGGTGCGGCGGGCGTATTCGGCAAGGATGGGGGGCGTGTCGTAGCGCGGATCGAGCGTGAGCGAGAGGAAGCTCACCGGCGCATCGCGGAAGCGGCGTTGCAGCGCGGCAAAGGTGGCCGTGAGCCGCGGACACACTTCCGGCAGCGGGCAGCGCGTGTAGATGAAGTTCACGGCGACCCAGCGGCCGCGAAGCGACGAGAGCGCCAGCGGCGCGCCGCGGTGAGTGGTGAGGGTGAATTCAGGAATTGGCGCGCCGATGGCCGGTTTGGGCGGGGCTTGCGACAGATCCACTTCGGTCGGATCGAAGGCATCGCTCAAAATCCGGACGCGTTCGGCGAGGCCCTTGCGCAGCGTGAAGCTGACGCGCGTGCCGGGGCGCAGCGCGGTGAGATCCCGCGGGCTGCGGGCGCGGAATTCCATGGCCATGGCGGGCATGTAGCCGGGGATGGCGCGATGCGCGATGAGCGCCGTGCCGGCCGTGGGGTTGGGGCGCACGACGATGCCCCGCACCGGGTAGCGCTTGGCGCAGGAGGCGGCCAGCAGGGCCGCTAGTGGAACAAGAGCACGTCGGGTCGGACGCGCCACGAGACCTCCGTGCAGGGTCCGCACAACGTGCGGTAACCGCTCCAGGCGGCGTAGACGGCCTTGGGGACTTCCACCGGATGGTCGGCCTGATGATAAGTGGAAAGCGCCATGCGCGGGTGGAACTTGGCGATGGTTTCGCTGCCGCCCTGGATGGCGCGGACCTCTGCGCCTTCGATGTCCATCTTGATGAAGTCGACGCGGTCGAGCTTCAGCTCGGCCACCAGCTTGTCGATGGTGGTGAGCGGCAGCTTCTCATCGCTTGCGTGCGTATCGGCCTTACCCTCTTCCTGGTTGATCACGAAGCTGTCGGCGGCGGAGTTGTCCGAATGCTGGTGCAGGACGAGCAGGTCGTCCTTGTCCCAAACGCCTTTGGGGTAGATGATGACGCGGCCCTGCTCAATTTCGGAGGCAAAATTCCGCTTTAAGACTTCCACGTTCTGCGGTGCGGGCTCGATGGCGACGACGATGCGCGCGCCTTGCTTCAGCGCGCGGCGCGTGTAGATGCCGACATTGGCGCCGCAATCCAGGACGATGTCGCCTTCCTTGATGTGCACGGAGCCGGCCGAGTAGATGCCAACCTCTTCCTCGGCGATGTTGAAGGGCAGCGCGAATTCGCCGCGGGCGCGGACGGGAATCCAATAGGGGCCGTCGGGAGTTTCGTAGAGGGCGTAGGGGGGCTCGTCTTTCACCTTTTTGGTGCCGGCGAGGATGCGGTCCTTGGCGAGGCGGAGTTGCTTGGAATGTTCGGCGGCATGCAAGGCCTGGTCGAAGGTGCAGCCCTGGCCGAAGCCGATGGCGGCGATGGCGCCGAGGCGCGCGGGTTTGTAGAAAGCGAGCGGCAGAACGAGCAGCAGAAGCAGGAGGGCGAGCTTGCGGATCACTTCACGAAGGATAACACCAGGCGCTGCCAGGGCCATGCGCGGCGGATACGAACGGGACCGATGGCGGCGCGGGCGGCAAGGTGGCGGAGTTCAGCGGGCGTGAAGGCGGCGCGAACGCTGGTGGCGCCGTCGGCCACGGTGATGGCGTGCCAGCGGAAAAGGGGACGGGTGAGGGCGAGGAAGTGTTCGGCGAAGGAGGTGCGTTCCAGATCGACGCAGACGACGGCGAGGCGGGCGATGCGGGCGCAGGAGGCGAGCCAGGCTGTGACTTCGTCGTCGGTGAGGTGGTGCAGGAAGAGGCTGCTCACCACAACGTCGAAGCTGGCATCGGCAAAGGGCAGCGCGCGGGCGTCGGCGGCGACCTTGGGGTGGGGGGCGTGGGCGAGCGTTCGCTCGGAGAGGTCGACCGAAACGACGCGCGCGCCAAAGCGGCGGGCCAGTGAGCGCGCGGCCCAGCCGTTGCCGGCGGCGACGTCGAGGATGGTGCCGATGCGGGGCAGGCGGTCGAGTTCGGCATGCAGAGCGGCTTCGCCGCCGAACCAGCGGTTGATGCGCTCAATGTCGGCGAGGTTGGCGCGCGCGTCGGCCGGGGAGGCGTGGTCGAGGAGTTCCTGTTCAAGCTGGCGCGGCACTGTCGTCCAGGGTATCGCGCGGACAGCGCTTGCGGCTTAGTGCGTGAACGTCATGCCGGCAAAACTCACCACGCTGGCTTCATCGATGTTCCACTGCCCGTAGCGGCGCAGGGAGCCGCGGGCGTTGGGCAGCGCCTTGGCGAAGGCGTAGAAGGGCGAAGCGCCGCACCATTTCAGGTCGTCCTGGTTCTGCTGGACGAGTTCCCAATAGCCCTTGGCGTCGCCTGAGCAGAGGGCGGCGATGCGGGCGCGGTCGCGCTGTTCCACCTCATTCATCTCCGGCTCTCCAGCGAGCGCCGTGATCTGGTCGCCGTAGCGCTGGCCCATGTGCGCCATGTCGACGCCGAGGACGAACACCAGGTCGCGCGAACGGCGGGCGGCCATCTCGCCCAACGCTCCGAGGAAGCGGGCCACGTCGGGGTTGTCCTCGGGCATGCCGCCTTCATAGATGCTATGGGCGAAGGCGCCGCAGAGGATGGGCAGAATCTTGATCTGGTGGCCCTGGCTGCCGGAAAGCGGCCGGCCGTCGGGGCCGAGCAGTCCGCCGGTCATCATCGGGCGGCCATCGAGGCCCAGCAGGCTGCTTGTGCGGGCCGGGCCGTCGAGCGTGTGTTGCAGGAAGGCCACCTGGAACTCGATGCTGTGCTCGGTGGCGTGGCAGTAGTCTTCCATCTCCACCGCGCCGGGTGCGGCGGCGGCGAGTTCATCCACTAACGCCGTATCGGTGACGGCTTCTCCAAAAGGGGTGACGAAGTTTTTGCGAGTGAGGCCGAAGCGGTCCGGTTCGCCGTAGTGCGAGGTGCCGAGGATGACGAAGGTGCGCTCGCGGTGTTCGGGGCGCAGGGCGCGGTAAGCGGCGCGGTAGCAATCGAAGCCGCCGAAGGGACTCACATGGGGCGCGGCGATGGCCAGCAGGTTGCCGTCTTCGTACGGCTCGTCGCCCTGCATGTATTCGGTAAAAAGGTTGCGCGCTTCTTCCTTTTCGGCGGGGTAGGCGGCCCCGGCGTGGGATGCGGCGCGGACGGGGGCGGCGGCGAACTCGCGGTGGCGCGTCTCGCGCTTCTGCTCGAACACCTCGTCGTGGAGGAAGCCGGCCGAGCTGAGCATGCCGAGGAAGTTGGCTTCCACCTGGTCGACGTTGGGGTCGCCGGTCATGCGCATAAGCAGTTCGCGGAGTTCGTTGCCGGTGGTTTGGCCGTCGAACATTTCCAGCAGCGGCACCAGCGGCGGCGGGACGATGAGCATTACGTCGGAGTAGTGGAACGGATCGCGGATGACCAGGCCGGGGCGCTCGGGGTCGGGGCTGGGCATGAAGTCGAGATCCATGCGCAGGCGGGGCAGTGCGTTCGACATGAAGCAATAGGATAGCGCGCGTGGGAAGAGGGGGAATGGAGAAAAACGCGCGGGCCGTGCCGGTGGCGCAACGGCCCGCGCGCGCTGGCATCAGAACCTGTGGCTGATGTTGAAGAAGAGGTTGCGGCCGGGCTCGGGGATGCGGAGGCCGGTGCGGAACGGATCGCGCTGGAACGAGAGGTGCTCGTAGTAGAGGCGGTCCAGAAGGTTGTCGATGCCCACGGTAAGCGTGAAGCGGTCCAGGTGCAGCCCGCCTTTGATGTTGGCCGTGGCGTAGCCGGCGGTGGGGATTTCATAGAGGTCGCCATCGACGCGGCGTTGGGAGCTGGCGGCGATGCCTTCGGCTTCAGCAAACCAGCGGCGCTGGCCGTAGCGGAGCGCGGCGCGCCCACGCAGGGGAGAGATCTCGGGCAGGTCGGTGTCGAAGATGGCGCGGTCAGGCCGTGCGTCCTTGGAGGCGCGGGTGTAGGTGGCCCCGGCGGAGACGAGCCAGCGGGAGCGGAAACTCGCGCCGGTGGAAAACTCGCCGCCGTACATGCGGGCGTCGACGTTCTCAAACGAGCGCGCCATCAGGTTCATGATGCCGGGGCGCATCTGCAGGCGGCGCTGGTTGTGGACGACGATGAAGTCGCCCAGGGCGCTGTAGTAGGTGAGCGCTTTGGCGAAGAAGCCGCCGCGGCGGTAGTTCAACCCGGCGTTGGTTTCCGTGTTGCGGGTGGGGTTGAGTGCCGGGTTGCCGACCCAATCGCTACCCATGCGGCGGTGGTTAAAGTAGCGCTCCTGGGCGTCGGGCACGCGTACGGTGGAGGCGGCCCCGGCGGTGACCTCAAGGTTGTTGTTGAGCCCGATGTGGATGCGGGCGTTGGCCGAGGGGTTGGTGTCGCGGCGCGAGAGTTCGCTCGTGGCCTTGTAGGCTTCAAAGAGGTTGAGGTTAGCGGTGGAGCTGCGGGCGTAGGAGTGAGCCGTATCCAGGCGCGCTCCGGCGGCAATGCGGATGCGGTCGGTGAGGCTCTTCTCGTAGTTGCCGTAAGCCCCGGCGACGGTGATGTTGACGTTGGGGACGATGTTCTGGTCGGCAACCAGGGCGCGCATGCGGAACGAGTTGACCGCATCCCAATTGCGCTGGTACGACTCAAAGCCGAGCGTGAGGCCGCGGGTGAATTCGAGGTCGGCACGGCCCCCGCCGGTGCGCGTTCCGGCGTAGGTGGCCATGCTGAAGACGTCGAGGCCGTTGGCGGCCGAGGTGCGCCATTCATCGGTCATCCAGTGGCGGACGCGGGTGTAATAGGACTGCAGGGCAAGGCGGCGCAGCGAACCGAGATCGCGGAACTGGTAGCCGGCGCTGAGGCGGTCGGCGTTGTCGTAGGGCGAGTCCATTTGCAGGTAGGGGTAGAGGATGTTGGAGCCCTGCTGGCGGGTGTAGGCGAGGTCGGCGTGCTGGCCCTTGGCGGGGGAGAAGCGGAGGCTGGTCCAGCCGGTGTGGATGCTGAAGGCGTCACGGCCGGTGGTGTCGGGGCGGTAGCCGCCGAGCTCGGTCATGCGGCGGCCGGCGCCGTCGCGAAACGGGTTGGAGGTGCGAAAGGCGTAGCCGGCGAGGAACTCGATTTTGTCGTTGCCGGCCGAGGCGGTGAGCGACGGGTTCCAGTAGCCGAACGAGCCCATCTGTAGCGAGGGCGTGAAATGGAGGCCGGGCAGCGGGCGCTTGCGGACGATGTTCACCGAGCCGCCGAGGCTGCCCTGGTTGGTGAGGTCAAAGCCGCCTTTGGTGACTTCGACGCGCTCCACTTCGGCGAAATCGACATGGAACGAAGGCGGGTCCATGTGGCCGGGGCAGGCGCCGTAGATCCGCACGCCGTCGATGAGCATGTTGATGTTGTTGCTCTGGTAGCCGCGCAGGACGACATCGTTGGCGATGGCGCCTTTGCGCAGCTTGCTCAAGCCGTCCAGTCGCGAGAGGGCTTCGCCGACATCCTTGGCTGAGCTTTCGCGGACCTCGCGCATCTCCAGGCCGTCGTGGATGGAGTCGCGTTTGGATTTCGTTTCCAGATCCTCCTGCGAGGGAATCTGGGCAGGCAGCAGGGCGCACGCCAGGAAGGCGCACAGGTACGGAACGGTTCTCATGGACACATCTCTCCTCAAAATGGGTGGGCTTCAGCGCGGTGGGCCCGTGTGCTGTTGGGCGCGCGCCGATCAGGGGCAATGGCTGGACAGGGCGGTGCGCTGCCCGCGTGGGGCGGCGCCGGTGCGGGTGGGAGTTAGAGGAGAGCGGGGGGAGGGCGGGAGAAGAGCGAGTAGGCGGCGCTGGGGCGGACTCCGCGCTGGGTGGCCGCAGCCAAGGGGAGCACGGCCTCGATGCCGGGCAGGGGGAGAGCGATGGGGGAATGCGCGTCAGCGACTACGGAGGACGGCGCGGCCAGTTGGAAACGGCAGCCGCTGGGGCAAGCTGGTGGGGCTTTGAGCGTAACGCCAGCGGGCTTTGCCCCGATCTTGCCTTTGCAACAGCAGGATTTTGCGCCACGCCGGCAACACTTGGCGGCGCAGCCCGAGTCGCCGGCCATGAGCAGAGACAACGGCAGCACGCTGGTAAACAGCAGGCAGATCGCGATGACGAAGCTGCCGGCAGCGTGGGCGAGTTGGCTGGACCTGCGCACGGGTGAGGGCTCGGTAGGCAGAAGAAGCACGCCATGGGCCATTCCTTCCCTGGATGGGCAAAGCGCCGCGGGGAGAGACGGCAGACTGAGGGCGGTGGTAGCCAGCCGCCGGTCCCGCTACCATGACAAGTATGGACCGGCGCTCCTTATTACTGGCAGTCCCCCTGGCCGCCTGCGGCGACATGCTGCATGGCGAGTTGGGTGAGTTTCACGCGACCACGATCAACGGCGAGAAGTTTGACAACGCTACGCTGCGCGGGCGGCCGATGCTGGTGCAACTTTGGACCACCTGGTGCGGCTACTGCCGGGGCGAGCAGCCGGCCGTGGATGCCCTGGAGCGTGACTTCGGCCCCGGGGGCGTGGTGGTTCTGGCGGTCAATGTCGGCGAGCCGAGGGGGCGCGTGGCCGACTATTTGCGAGAGTCGCCGCGTCGGGCGCGGGTGGTCTTGGAGACCGACACGAACCTGGTGACGCTGCTCGGGAGGCACGGGTTTCCGTACTATGCCATGGTGCGGGGCAACGGGCGGCTGGCGGGCGAGTTGCGCGGCGCGCACGGGGAAGCGGCGCTGCGGAAGCTGGTGGAACGGGGGATGGCGGGGTAAGCCGCAGCCGCAGGCGAGGGGAAATAGGGGGGCGGGCCATGGAGCGTAACCCACTCAAAGTGGGGGGCGTACGGATTTTGTACTAGACAAATGGTCCTGAATCGGGATAATCTAACCCATCTGTCTTGATGCGGACTGCGACCCTCATCCTGACCCTGTTTGCCTTCCTGGCGGCAGGTCTCCGAGCTGCTCCTCCAGCGGCGAACTCCTCTGCATCTAAAGCTAAGAAGCCTGCGGCCAAGTCCGCGGTGAAGACCGTCGGGGCCAGGAAGACTTCGGCCAAACCGGCGTCGCGGAAGATTGCGGCCAAGCGGATTGCTCCCAAGCGCAAGGCCACGGCGTCGAAAACGGCGGCCAAGCGCATCGCCCCCAAGCGGGTGACGCCGGCCAAGCGGATTGCTCCGGCGAAGACCACCACGGCGCGCAAGATTGCGGCCAAGAAGGTGACGCCGAAGCGGATTGCCCCCAAGCGGCGGACGACGGCGAGGCGGACAAGCCGGACCAAGGCCACGCCGGTGAAGTTCACCCCCGGCGAGCGGACGCTGGCGCCCATTGCGTGCGCGACCCGGCAGACGGCTCCCGACGCGGTGGCGCTGTGCACGGATTGTCCCGACCATGCGCTGTCTGAGGCTTACGCGCTGTTGGGGTTGAAGTACCGGCGCGGCGGGACGTCGCAGGAGACGGGCATGGACTGTTCGGGGTTCACGCAGCATGTGTTCCGGCGGTCGTGCAATGTGGATTTGCCGCGTTCTGCGAGCCAGCAGTTCCAGGTGGGTGTGCCCACGCAAAAGGAAGAGCTGGTGCGGGGCGACCTGGTGTTCTTCAAGTCGCGGCGCGGGTGGCATGTGGGCATCTACACGGGGGATGGGAACTTCATTCACTCGCCCAACCGGCGCAGTTCGGTGAAGATCTCGTCGTTGTCGGCTTCCTACTATAAGAAGACCTATCTGGGGGCGCGGCGGCTGACTCAGAACATCATTGAGCCGTTTTCGATTGACCGGCCCTTCCCGCAGTCGCTGCCGGATGTGCCGGCGCTGACCGACGCCGAGGCGGATGCCGAGGCCGACGAAGCCGCCGACGCGGAAGAAGCGGCGAACGAAGAGGCCGAAGCCGGCAGCGGCAACGCCGGCCGGAACTAGGCTTCGCCACAAGCCCGCGGGGTGCAGGCGTACTTTCTCTCACAATCAGGTTGACCGGGCCGATAAGTGTCTGCGCGGAGTCTTGCCATGCAGATTCTCCCTATCGGCGGGTTGGCGAACGCGGCGGGCGTGCCGGGCGGGACGGGTTCGTCCGGAGCGCCTGGTTCCTCGGGCGTGGGGCGCATTGTGCGCCTGGCGCCAGGCCAGCCGGTGCAGGCGACGCGAGGGCTGGAAGGGGCGGCTGAGCACGACCCGAAGCTCTGCGAACACTGCCTGGCGGGGGCGCGGCATGAGTTTTCCGCCGATGGGGACGAGGTGGTGGTCAGCGCCGAGGCCAGGGCCAAGGGAGACGGCGAGGCGGCAACCCGGCCCCAGGGGCTGGCCGGGGCCAAGGGCGCGGACGGGGAAACGCTTACCGAGGAGGAGTTGGGGGTGGTGCGCGAACTGGCTGCGCGGGACCGCGAGGTGCGGGCGCATGAACAGGCGCACTTGGCGGCGGCGGGCGCCTATGCCACCAGCGGGCCCACCTACTCCTACCAGACCGGGCCCGACGGCCAGCGCTATGCGGTGGGAGGCGAGGTAGGGATTGACACCTCGCCGGTGCCGGGCAATCCGGAGGCAACGCTGAGCAAAGCGCGGACGATCATGGCGGCGGCGAATGCCCCGGCCGAGCCTTCGGCGCAGGACCGCGCGGTGGCCGCGGCGGCGGCATCGATGATGGCGCAGGCGCAGGCGGAACTGGCGCGGGCGGCGGCTGTAGCGCAATATTCACGAGGCGAAACTACCGCCGGCGCCACGGTGAGCCTCGCCGCCTGAGGTGAAGCTTCGTTCATTGCCGTGTAAGAAATACACCCTTCCCTGTGGTAGTATCTGAAGTTTGGAGACCAACGGGAAAGTATCAACTCACGGATGAAGCTCACCCACCGAAACTTCATCGGCAGCGCCTGCCTTCTCGTCCTGTGCAGTCTTCCTGGATGCCAGATGGCGTCCAGCGGCCGGTCACAGCGGTTCGTGCGGGCTTTTGTTCCGCCGGCCCCGCGGCCCGTGCCGCCAGCCGACACCGAGATGCCGGAGCCGCCGAAGGTGGAATCCGGATTTTACCTCCACGACTCCCCCGCCCTGCTCACAACGGCGGCCATTACGCCGCAGAACCGCTTTGAAGCGCAACACCGTCTGGCCAAGAGCGACGAGCACATGCGGCGCGGCGCCGAGCTGCTGGCCAAGGGCAAAACGGCCGAGGCGCGGCTGCAGTTTGACGCGGCGGTGGACTGGCTGGTGTCGGCGCCAATGGCCCTGGACGGGCGCGACCGGCTGGTGATGCGGCACAAGGAGATCGTCGAGGAGATCTACCGGCTGGAGGTGGAGTCGGCGCAGGCGGCCGGGCAGGAGCAGGAGCCGGTGTTTGACGAAGCTCCCTTTGAGGACGTGGCCGACCTGACGTTTCCCATCGACCCGCGGCTGAAGCTGAAGGTGCGCGAGCAGGTGCAGGCCTCGCTGTCGCAGTTGCCGCTGGAGACCAGCGATGCCGTACTGGGGTTTCTCAATTACTTCTCCACGCCCAAGGGCAAACGGGCGGTGATGGCGGGCTTCAAGCGCTCCGGGCGGTATGCGCCGATGATCCGGCGGATTCTGGATGAAGAGGGCCTGCCGCAGGAACTGATTCACATGGCGCAGGCCGAGTCGGGCTTTCTGCCGCGCGCCGTTTCGCGGATGCGGGCCGCCGGGATGTGGCAGTTCGTGCGCGACCGGGGCAATGAATATGGTCTGAAGCAGACCTCGGCGACCGACGACCGGCTGGATCCGGAGCGGGCCACGCGGGCGGCGGCGCGGCACCTGCGCGACCTGTATGCGCAGTTCGGCGACTGGTATCTGGCCATCGCGGCCTACAACTGCGGACCGGGCAACGTGGAGCGCGGCATCCAGCGCACCGGCTATGCGGACTTTTGGGAGCTCTACAAGCGCAACGTGCTGCCGCGCGAGACGGCCAACTACCTGCCGATCATCCTGGCGATGACGATCATGGCGAAGAATCCGGCCGACTATGGGCTGGACGGGATCGTGCCCGATGAGCCGGTTCAGTATGACACGGTGACGCTGGATGCGCCGACCCACCTGGCGCTGCTGGCCGACATTACCGAGCAGCCGCTGCTGGCCATTCGCGACTTGAATCCGGCGGTGCTGAAGCTGGTGGCCCCGGCCAACTATAGCGTGCGCGTTCCGCGCGGGACGGCGGGGGCGGTGGTGGCGGCGCTGGCCTCGGTGCCGGAGACCAAGCGGGCGCACTGGCGTGTGCATCGCGTCGGTTCCACCGAGACGGTGGCGGCGATTGCGAAGCAGTACCGCACGACGGAGAAGCAGATCCACCTGGCCAACGGCGGGGCGCTGCATGTGCCCGAGGCGGGCGACCTGGTGGTGGTGCCGGTGTCGTAT
>JAFLBB010000040.1 GCA_017304135.1 Acidobacteriota bacterium
GGCGTGGGGACGGCGGGGGCGGTGAGGGTGGAGGTGCGGTAGAAGGAGGGGTCGACGGCGCGGTCGTCGGCGGCGGGGGTTGGCGGGGCGGCGAGGGTGAGGAGGAGGAGGGCGGCTAGGGTTGGGAGGATGGGGAGTGGGTGTGCGGGTTTCATGACGGTTTTAGGGTATTGCATTTTGGGGTGGAGTGGGAGGGGGGTGCTGTTGGCCTTGGATCTGGTTCCGGAGGGGGAAAGGTGAGAGACTGAGGCATGCGTGGACGCCTGTATTTGGGCTGTTTCCTTCTGCTGATTTGCGGGAACTCGATTGGGTACGCGGCGGATTCGTTGCGGGAAATCGACTTTCGGAATCATGAGTATCCTTTGGTGGTTTTGGATTACTGGCCAGATAAGCTGCGGTGGATCTCGGGAATAGCGCATAAGAAGGCGAAATTGAGCAATGGGGTTTGGTCGCTGGCGGAGATCGAGCCTGACCTTGCGGTTCCCGGCGCGCCGTTCGGCGGACTTACTTTCGATTCCGTGGTGTATGGCGACTTACTCGGGGATGAGCGGGAGGAGGCGGTGGTAATTTTGCGGTATGACACCGGGGGAACCATGTACTGGTACTTCGTTTACGTCTTCGCATGGGGGCGGGGCGGGCCGGAGTTGATGGCTTGGTTTCACAGCGGGGACCGGGCGGCGCATGGTTTGCATGAACTTAGGGTGGAGGCAGGGGCGCTTGTCGTCGAACTGTACGATCCAGCGAAGAGATCGGGAGATTGTTGCTCGACCGGCATCGAACGGAGGCGGTACCAATGGAGCAAGGGAGCGTTTCGCCAGACAGGCAGGAGTGAGTTCGCGGGCACGCGGCGGACGTCGAGGCGGCGGGTGACTGTGTTTGGGACCCCGGTGGAGTAAGGGGCGCTGAGGGCACGTATGTACCAACCGTACTTGAATCCGGATCATAGGCCCGCGAGATTGAGGTTGCCTTGGATTGGGCACGTGAGGCCGTGGCGGCTCATCCTGCTGGCCGCACTTGTTGCCATGTGCTTGGGTGTGTACTCGTGCTATCGAGGAAGGGTTGCGTTCCGCAGCATAGCTCCAGATGGCAAGCGGGGGATTGTGCTCAAGGAGTACCGGGTGGGCGTGGGCATCCCGCTTCAGTATTTCAGAATCGAACTGCTTGCCGAGGAGCAGGGCCGTCAAACGGTCGTTTACCGCTCCAATGAGAAGTGGTTCGCTGAGTTCGCCACCGCCCATTGGGCATCCACCTCCAAGGTAGTTGACTTACTCGCGTGCAACCTCGAGTCCTCCGATTTGTTGTTGCGGTATGAGTTTTCCACGGGACGGGTGGTTGAACTGGATGACAGGATGCGGGAGGCACTCTCGCGGGCCATCGAGGATGAGTATTCGGCGGACTACGCGAAGTATCGAGGAGTCCTCACACCTCTGCAATGGGCGTGCGCGACATATGGCAGGGATGCGTTTTCCGTCAAGCATCCCGAGTGGGCGGAGTAGCCTGGGATGCAGCTATGCGACGGCGGCGAGGCCGTGTTTTTCGACCAGGGTTAGTAGTTTCAGTGATGCGCCGGAGGGTTGCTTTTCGCCGCGTTCCCACTTGCTGACAAGGCTGGCGGTTATGTTCAGGTAGTTGGCGAAGACGGCCTGGCTGACTTGTTCGCGTTCGCGGATTGCTTTGATCTGCTTGGGCTTCAGGGGGCGGATGGGGGTGAGGCAGGCTTCGTCGAAGCCGCGCATTGTTTGTTTGTCGATGACTCCGGCTTCGTGAAGGGCGGACATCGTTTCATGAATGGCCGCCATTGCGTCACTGCGATACTTCTTACTCATTTGAACTCACCTCCACGAAGTCGCCTCGTCGCACAAACCCAACGAGCTGTTTGTCGGAAAGGGATAGAACGAAGCCAGCGGCTTCTTTGAACTTCCTTTGCTCAGCGGCGTTGATGTTCGCGCGAACACTTTTCGAAAAGCCGTACATGAAGAACGCCCTTGCGCCACGGCGAAACAGGATGATGGTCCGGTAGCCCGCTGAGCGCCCTTGGCCCGGACGGGCAAGACGCTGCTTGATGACGCCGCTGCCGAGGTCGGCGTCGATCTGGCCTTTTTCCGCGCGGACAATGGCTTCGCGCAATGCTGCATTGGCGATTCCTTCCCTTTTGGCAAAGCGTTGGAACCATCTCGATACGAAGATTCGCACCGGAGCGCCTACTTTCGAATTGTAGCACTGGGTGCTATGGTTTGCGGGTGCGGGAGGCCGGCGGGCGGGGCGGTTGGGTGCCGTTGTTGAGGTGGATGTCGAGGCGGGGGGCTTGCCAGGTGTAGGGTTTGTTGAGGAGGTCGAGGTCGCCGTCGTTGTCGAGGTCGGCGAGGCGGCCTTCGTGCCAGCCTTGGCCGGTGGTGATGACTTCGGGGCGGAAGTTGGCTTTGCCGTCGTTGAAGAGGATCCAGGATTTGGCTTCGGGGTGGTCGGCGGGGGTGGGGTTGCGGGTCCATTTGGCCATTTCGGCGGTGAAGATGTCGAGGTGGCCGTCGTTGTTGACGTCACCGATCTCCAGGGTGTGGCCGTGGATGACGTCGTGGCCGAGTAAGTTGCGGCCTTGCCAGCAGGCTTCTTCGCGCGGGTTGCCGTTGCACTCGTAGAACATGAGGGGGCCGGAGCCGTCGCCGGGGGCGATGACGATTTGGGCGTTGCGGGAGCGGGGGCGGAAGCGGGCGGCGCGGATGCGGCCTCCGGTGGGGGCGATGCGGGTGGCCTCGAATTGCATGCCGGTGGTGTGGCGGAGCCAGTAATTGCCGGCGAGGAGGTCGAGGCGGCCGTCGCCATCGACGTCGGCGGCGTCGAGGCCTTCGGCGTAGGCGGCGGCGCGCTGGGTGCCTTCGCCGGTGTGGCCGGAGAAGATGACGGTGGCGGGCCAGGGCGATGTCGCTTTGGGATCAGCGGGGATGGGGGCGAGGAGGAGGGCGCGGGCGCGCTGGTTCCAGTAGACGAGTTGGGGGCGGCCGGTGCGGAGGAGGTCGGCGAAGAGTTGGTCGTGATGCTGGTTGGGCGGGGCGTCTTTGATGAGGCGGCGGGTCCAGGGAATGGCGGGGTCGAAGCGGGGGGCGGGATTTTCCCACCACCAGAGTTGATGGGCGGAGGCGTCGGCGCCGAAGACGATGTCGAGGTCGCCGTCGCGGTCGATGTCGTGGGCGGCGCCGCCGGCTTCGAGGGGGAGGAAGGCGGGGTCGATGATGGTTTGGGTCCAGGTGGAGCCGGTGCGGCGGAACCAGGTAAGGGCGGGGGCGTGGACGCGGAAGGAGAGGATGATGTCGTTTGTGCCGTCGCGGTCGAGGTCGGCGATGAGGGAGCCAGTTTGCTGGTTGGAGCCGGCGGGGGTGGGGAGTTGGCCGGCGGAGGAGGAGAGGTGGGTCCAGCGGATTTGGGCGGGGGAGGGGGCGGCGGTGAGGATGGCAATGAGAGCGGCGGTGAGGAGGAGGAGGGGGAGTCGGGGCATGGCGGTGATCAGGATAGCGCTTGGGGAGGCGGGAGGCGATGGGGGCGTTGACGCGCATGAGGGGCGGGCCTAGGATTTGGGTGATGTTGGAACTCACTCGCAGACGGACGTTGATGATGATGGGGGCGGCGGCTGTGGAGGCCGCTGGGGCGGAGGATGTGTGGGCGGGGCATGCGGCGATTCTGAAACGGATCCAGGCGCCGGTGTTTGCGCGGCGGGATTTTGCGGTGACGAAGTTTGGGGCGAAGGGGGATGGGAAGACGGATTGCACGGCGGCGTTTCGGGCAGCGATGGAGGCGGCGGCGAAGTCGGGCGGGGGGCGCGTGGTGGCGCCGGAAGGGGTGTGGTTGACGGGGGCGGTGGAGTTGAAGAGCAATGTGAATTTGTATGTGAGCAAGGGGGCGGTGGTGAAGTTCATTCCGGATGCGAAGTTGTATCCGATGGTGTTCACGCGGTGGGAGGGGATGGAGTGTATGAACTACTCGCCGTTCCTGTATTGCTACGGGCAGCGGAACGTGGGGATCACGGGCGAGGGGACGCTGGACGGGCAGGCGGGTTGCGAACATTGGTGGCCGTGGAGCGGGAAGGCGCGGTGCGGGGTGAAGGGGGGTCCGGACCAGAGGAAGGCGCGGGCGGCGTTGGGGGAGATGATGGAGCGCGGGGTGGCGGTGGAGAAGCGGGTGATGGAGGGCGGGTGGCTGCGGCCGCAGTTCATTCAGCCGTACAAGACGGACAACGTGGTGATTGCGGGCGTGACGATTGTGAATTCGCCGATGTGGGAGGTGAATCCGGTGTTGTGCCGGAATGTGACGGTGCGGGATTTGAAGATTTCGAGCCATGGTCCGAATAACGATGGGTGCAATCCGGAGTCGTGCCGGGATGTGTTGATTGAAGGGTGCACGTTCGATACGGGGGATGATTGCATTGCGATCAAGTCAGGCCGGAATGCGGATGGGCGGCGGATTGGGGTGGCGTCGGAGAACATCGTGGTGCAGAAGTGCGTGATGAAGGACGGGCATGGCGGGGTGACGCTGGGGAGCGAGTGTTCAGGCGGGATCCGGAATGTGTTTGTGCAGGATTGCAGAATGGATAGTCCGAATTTGGAGCGGGTGTTGCGGTTCAAGAACAACGCGGTGCGCGGGGGCGTGTTGGAGCATGTGTACCTGAGGAACGTGGAGGTGGGGGAGGTGTCGGGGGCGGCGATTGAGGTGGATTTTCAGTATGAAGAGGGGGAGAAGGGGCCGTACACGCCGGTGGTGCGGGATGTGGAGGTGGTGAATTTGCGGTGCCGGAAGGCGGAGCGGGCGCTGGCACTGCGGGGGTATGCGAAGGCGCCGGTGCGGGATGTGCGGCTGCGGGGGTGCACGTTTGAGAAGACGGCGAAGGCGAATGTGGTGGAGCATGTGGAGGGGTTGCGGATGGAGGGGGTGAGGATTAACGGGGAGCGGGTGTAGAGGGGGATGAGTTTTCGAGGGCTGGGGAGATTGCCGGGGGCTGGGGAGGGTTGATATGATGGGAGTTTGGGCCACCCTAGCTCAGTTGGTAGAGCGGCTGATTCGTAATCAGCAGGTCGCCGGTTCGATTCCGGCGGGTGGCTCCAGAAATCATTGAACAATAAGAAGTTCGTAAGCCGGTTTCCTTCTGGGAACCGGTTTTTATTTTGTCGGCTGTGCCAAAGCCCCAGAGCTGAGTGTCCCCCTGCGCCAAAACCCGGATCATCGGGTAATCCGTTGAGGGACAGAGGGCTGCCTCGATTGACTACCCTTGAAAAACGCAGTGGCGCCCGAGGTCCGACGGGTTCGGCAGGCTCTCGTGACGAATCCCGCCCGGGGCTCTCCAAGAGGTTGAAGACGAAGCACGTGGAGCAACTTAATCGTGCTTTTACCAAGAAGGAGCCGCTGACTGATTGGCAGCAGGCCCATGCAGTCACAGCGGCTTTGAGATGCAGATACTGAAAGGGTTGCGATTGGTCTTTCGGCAAGCGGGACAATCGCAGCCTTCCACGTCAGAACTGGTAGCGGCAACCGATCTGGAGGCGGCGGGGCGGCTGCGAACCGACGGCGTGGCCGTAAAAGGGGGAGGTGAGTGCGCCCACGAAGTTCTGGTAGTTCACGTGGTTCAGTACATTGAATGCGTCGACTGAAACCGTGAAGCTTGGGCTCTTGTCTTTGCTCGCGGGGTGAAGTCGAAAGTCGCGATACCAGCGCAAGTCAATGACCGCGGCGCCGGGGCCGAGACCGATGTTTCGTGTTACTCCCGCGGGTCGATCCAGGGCCATGCCATCCCGGTTGTCGTCCCGGCCAGTGGTGATGTTGAATGGGATCCCCGAGAGGAGCGAGACCGACAAGCCGAGGTTGGCCCAGCGGTGAAGCGAGGCGGTTCCGAGGAAGTTGAACTGGTGTCTCCGGTCTGTGTCGGCGCGTCCCCATTCGCCTGCTGGGGCGAAGCTGTTCGCCGGGTACCAATTCACGCCCCCCGTGTCGGTTCTCGTCCGGCCAAACACATACTGAGTCATACCCGTGACGCGAGGCGCGATTTCACCGCGCAAGGTTACTTCGAGCGCATTCGCCTCGACACGTCCGGCCGACTCAATTTCCCGCAGAACGTTGACCGATAGATCCGGCCGGGACGCGAAGCCAGGAGGCAAGGGAGAGTTGGCGTCACGCGAGCGCAGTTGCTGGACTCCGCGAGTGCCAACATAGTTCACAGCAAGCGTGGTCTTCTTCGCCAGTTGCCGCTCCATGCCGAAACTGAATTGCATTGTGTTCGGGAGTTGGACGCCGCGTTCCAGTTGATGAATGCTGGTGGGAAACGCCTGCAGGGACGAATCGCTCAGGTCCGGCGGTATCTGAGCCCCGCTGAGGACATAGCGGCGCAACTGGGTTCCGTTGAAGCGGAGAATGTCGAAGACCGGGCCTGGGCCGGAGCGGTCAAAGAAGAAGCCTGCGCCGGTCCGGATGACTGTCTTCCGAGCTTTGTCCGGCGCATAGGCTATGGCCACTCTGGGAGCGAAGTTGTTTGCATCGCCGAAGTTGTTTTGCCAGTCGTAGCGCAGACCCGTCGCCAGCGAGAGGTTGGGGCGCAGTTGCCATTCGTCCTGAAGAAAGCCGCCCACATTCTTCTCGATGAACACGACGCGCGGGTCACCGCGTTGCAGCACGGCTGAGAATGGCCGGTTAGCGGACAGATCTCCCAGCGAAGCGAACGAAAGCGTTCCGATCTGGTTGGTCCGGTCAGAGAGGCCGCGCCGGCTCCAGTCGGGAATATTGAAGCCGTACTTGAGCGTGTGCGTGCGGGTTGTTTGCGTCATCAGCCAGGTGATGGACGTGTGGAACTCCGTTGACAACCTGTCGGCCTGTGCGCCGCCGGCGGTGAAAGCATCGGTCACAACCAACTTTGCCGCGGCGAGATTGCTGTTCGTTGGCGACCAGTACCGCCTTTGCCGTCGACGCGATGGCAGGAGTAGCAGTCGAGGCGTTCGAAGGCGAGTTCGGCGGAGGGAGACGGCGCGCAGCAGGTCGACGCCGCCGAAGACGCCGGGGCCTTGCTCGCCGGGAAGGCCGAGACTACGCGACGATTTAGCGCCGACGGCGAGAATGACGGCGGCGAAATCGCGGCGGAGTTGAGAGAAGGGGATGTCGCGGCCAATGGCGACACCGCAGCGGATGTCGACCCCCAGGGCACGGATGACATCGACTTCCTTCTCGATGACCGCGCGCGGCAGGCGGTAAGCCGGGATACCTATCGCCAGCATGCCCGCCGGTACCGATTCGATTTCGAAGACGACGGGCTTGAAACCCAGCAAGGCGAGGTCATGAGCGGCCGACAAGCCCGCCGGACCCGCACCGACGATGGCCACAGGTTCGCCGTTGCCAGGTTCAAGGCGGCCGTCGAGGCTGGTGCGCAGGAGCGCGGCCATCTCCTCAGCATTGGCGGCGATGGCCGAAGCGTAGTTTTCCACGCCGCGCAGGATGCTGTGGGGACTCTGGGCTTCGGGACCGTGCAGTTCACAGACGAAGCGCTTTAAGGCGCGAATGGCGATGGGCCGGTCGGGTCCGACGAATGCGCCGTCGTCATCCACGCGCGGCACCTTTCCGCGGCGGCAAGCGGCTTCGCAGGGAGCGCCGCAGACGCGGCCACAGATGGAAGCAAACGGGTTCGGCCCGCGAGCAATGAGGTAGGCATCTTCAAACCGCCCCTCGGCGATGGCGCGGATGTAGCCGCGCGCGTCGGTGTGAACCGGGCAGGCAACCTGACAAGAGATGAGCTCTTGATGGTAAGTCTCGCCCGGCACATCAACGCGCAGTGTGGTCACAAGACGCCTCCCAGTTGAGTGAAGGGCGAGGGGGGGCGGTTCTTGGCCGCCACGGCGTGGAGGCCGTGCGCCATGAGGCAGGCGAAGCCGCCTTCGGAGGGTGGCACGGCGCGGGGCTGTTCCAGAAGTTGTGCGAGCGTCCAGCGGCCGAGGACGGTGGTGATGGCCTGATGGAGTTCGACGGCGGCGCGGTGGAAACCGCAGACTGTGGGATCAGGCCTGGAGGAGCGGCAGAAGTCGCCGACGATGGTTCCTTGGCAGGCTTCCACAACATCGAGGAGGGTGATCTGCGCAGGGGCTTTCACCAGCCGGACGCCTCCTTTCACGCCCTTCTGGGCCTCCAGGATGTCGCTCTTAACCAGGTGGCGAACGACCTTCGCGAGATAGGTGGGTGATTCGCCGAGCATGTCAGCGAGCCGCCGGGGGGACCAGCAGACGGCTGGATCTTGTTGAGCAAGCAGGAGCAGAGTGCGAAGCGCGGAGTGTGAGGTTTTAGCGATCATGCACAAATAGCGATAACACGGATACCATATATCCGTTTTTGTCGGTTGTCAACAACAACTTGATGCAAAAATCGGGCGTGACCAGCATGGGTAGGGAGTGCCGGAGGCGTGCGGGCGGCCGAGGAGGTGGGGTGGTCTACATGGCGGTTTGTGGCGGGGCCGAAGCGGTGGAAAGTTCGGGCACGAATGATCCCAGGTAAACCTTCCGGGGCAAACGAGGGGAAGTGAGTGCCTATCTCGGCTTCCTGAATCCGGCTTTGGGGGGTCGGATGGGCTTGGCCGCGATTGGGGGCTCAGGGTTACGGCCTGTTCGAGGGGAGAGAGGTTTCGCGCATCGCGGCGCTCTCCATGCGACTCACGCGGGTTGGTGCGTTGAGCGCGGCGGCCGAGGGGTGGGGGCTGGGCGGATGGCAGCTTCGCGAAGGGCGACCATAGGTCCTTTAGGCATGGGGCGATCATTCGATCCGATGTAGGATCGAGGGCTGAAGGGGAACTGGCTAAAACCGGACACCCAGACTATCGCTTCGATTCGCCTCCGGCTGGCAGTTCTCCGGCTTGCCGTTCTTTGGCGAGTTGCGAATCGGCAGCGCCCGATTCCGATTCGCCCGCCGAGGAACGATTGTGGCGAAAGCAAGGGGGAGGTGAGTAGTAGAAATCACGCAACGGCGAAGTGTGACATTGCGGTTTGTTTCAACGGCGCAGGAACGGTTGAGGTTGCTATTTGAGCGAAGGCAGGGTCCCCAAGCTGTTAAAAACAGAGCAATCAGCATGGAGCCATGGGAGAGTTCGGAAGCGGTGCTGTTCGTCGTAATCAGCAGGTCGCCGGTTCGATTCCGGCGGGTGGCTCCAGAAGTTTCTTGAAACATAAGGAGCAAGAAAGCCGGCCCTTGTCGCGGGGCCGGCTTTTTTTGTCAGGTGTGAGATTACCCGGAAGATCGGGCAATCAGTTGAGGGTGTCGGCGGGCGAGTCGCTCGCGGTTCAGAACCGGGCGAAGCGGGCGCGTTGCGCCAGGAGCATCCGTACGATCCGCCACGGCGGGCGGAGAACGGGGCTGGATGGGGAGCGGATCAAGATGGGGTGTCCCCGCCCACGCAAGGTGGTGGTTGGTGAGAGCCTGGCCCGGAAATTTCACCAGCCATCGGCTGGGGAGCGTGATCACCGCGCGACTGCTGCGTTGCGCTCGCATGCCGTCCTCGACGTACTGTTCCCGTACGCCCGCGTCCGGCACCCTTCGCGCGCCTTGCATTCGCCCGGCTCTCCTCGCTCCTCGCCGCGATCGTGGTGATACATCCAGGCTAGTTGTGACCGGGAGGGTCATCGGAACCGCCGCCCTTGCCGGAGCCGGAGCCGCCATTTGAGGAGCCGCTGCCGCCAGAGCCGCTGTTGGAGGAGCCAGAGCCGCTGTTGCCAGAGCCGGAACCGCTGTTGCCAGAGCCGGAGCCGCTGTTGCTCGAACCGGAGCCGCTGTTGCCAGAGCCGGAGCCGCTGTTGCCAGAGCCGGAACCGCTGTTGCCAGAGCCGGAACCGCTGTTGCTCGAACCGGAGCCGCTGTTGCCAGAGCCGGAACCGCTGTTGGACGAGCCGGAGCCGCTGTTGCCGGAGTTGCCGCCGCGGTCGTCGCCGGCCTGATTGGCGTTGGAGTTGGAGCCGCCGGAGTTGCTGGAGTTGCCCGAGCCGGCAGCCGGGGGAACGGGGGGCACTTCGCTGAAGGAGAAGGTCTGGACGACGCCGGTGACGAGGACGCCCTGAGCCGCGGTGCGGATGGTGATCTGGTCGCCGGGGCGGATGGCGGGCACGGTGGCGCCGTCGTTGGTGTTGAGTTCGAGTTCGCCTCCGCGCATGGGGGGCGGGCCGACGGTGATCGTACCGATGCGCTGGTTGCCGACGAAGACGTCGACCACCGAGCCGGGGGGCAGGTTGACGTCTTCGATTTCAACGTTGAGGCGGCTGCCGGCGCCGCGGACACGGAAGTCCGCCTTGCCGCTGGGCTGGAGTCCGTTCACGGCGCCACCGGCAAGGGGAGTGCGAACGCGCGTTTCCCCATTGCCACCGGTGGTGGAGGGGGAGGAGGAGTTGGCGCCGGACTGGGCGCCGCCGGAGGTGGAACCGGCGTTGGTGGAGGGCGTGATGAGTTGCATGCCGCCGGAGAGGATGGGACCGTTGGGGCTGAGGATGCGGACGCCCGCGCCGGCGCGGATCTGGTTGACGAGATCGCCGTTGCGGCTGTCCAGTTCGAGTTCGGCGAAACCGCCGGCGCCGAGGCGGAAGGTGGTGACGACGCGGCCTTCGACTTCGACTTGGAGGAGGGTGCCCACAGGGAGGTTGACGTCTTCCACCTCGACGCTGAGGCGGGTGATGCCGCGGGCCGAATCGGTGCGGAAGTCGAGGTGGCCGGAGGGTTGGAGGCCGGCGAGTGCGCCACCGGTGAGGGGAGTGCGGAGGCGGGCGGGTTCCTGGCCGGTGGGTTGCGGCAGGGAGGCGCCGGCGGAAGTGGTGGGAACGGTGGAACGCGGCGGGGAGTTGCGGAGGGAATCGATGAGGGGCGTCGTTTGGAGGACACCGCTGAGGAGGACGGCCGAACCGGCGCGGACCTCAATGACGTCGCCGGCTTTCAGGGCAGGCACCTGGGCGCCGTCCTGCGTATTCAGTTCCAACTCCGCGCCCATGGCGGGCGGGCCGGAGACGGCCATTTGACCGACGTAGGCGCCATTCACGAGGATGTCGAGGCGTGTGCCGGCGGGGAGTTGGACATCCTCCACCTCCACCGAGAAAGCCATGGAGCCGCGCGAGGGGCGCAGCTTAAAATCCGCGTGGCCATCGGGGACAACTCCTCGAATCGGCCCGCCAGCCAAAGAGGTGCGCAGGCGCAACTCGTCCGGATCAGCAGCCGCCAGCAGGGCGGGCAGCATCATGCAAGCAAAGATCGTTTTCATATCACTCCATTTCCTATCTGTTGTCTTGAAGAACCTGGGGCGGGCGCGGGCCGCGAGGCTCGTCTGGCTGGAACCGAGCACACGGGGCGAGTGGAAGCGGGCGCAGCCCAAGCGCGCCCGCTCGCCCGCCGCCGGAGGTTAGAACACTCCGGCGACGACGGCGCTGGGGCCGTTTTTGACGACGACCAGCGCGCCGGCCTTCACCGCGGGCACCATGTCGCCGTCGTTTGAATTGAGCTCGAGTTCACCGCCGAGGGTGACCGGAGCCACGGTGATGGTGCCAATCTGGGCGCCATCGAGGAAGACATCAAGGACGGTGCCGGGGGCCACGTTGACGTCTTCGACCTCGACGTTGAGGCGCGAGCTTCCCTGGCGGGCGCGGAAGTCGGCATGGCCCGAGGGGGTCAAGCTGTTGATGCGCGCGCCGGTCAAGGCCGCGCGGAGGCGGGTTTCGGCAGCGCTTTTGGCCTCCATCAGAACCGGCACGGCGAGAAGGAATGTGGCCGCGCAAAGGCTGAAGAATCGTCTGTTGATTGTCATGTTGGTGTCTCCGTTTCTTGGCTGAGCGCTCAAGAGCCCAGTTGCACGGTAGGACAGCGCGGAGGGAGGGACGGAACAGCCGGGAGCGGAAATTTTGCGAGTTTACGAGCGTGAACAGTTTTGCGGGCAGTTGTGACATTTGCTGTTCCGGGGCGGTTTCGAGGTTGTCTGAAGGGATGGAGGGACGGATGGAGAGCTATACTGGCCAGAATGCAGCACCTCGGAGACGAGGAACTGATCTTCCGATTCCGCTCAGGCGACGGCCCTCCACAGAACGATCCTCATTTAAACGAGTTGTTCCGCCGGTATTCCGAGCGCGTGGCGGCGTGGTGTTGGCGCCACACCGGAGACCGCGAACTGGCCACCGACCTAGCCCAGGAGATCTTCCTTCGCGTATTCGAACGACTCGACAGCTTCGAGGGGAACTCCCGCTTCAGCACGTGGCTCTACACGGTGGCCCGCAATCACTGCCTGAACTCAGTGAAGGCGAGGGCGGTACGCAAAGAGGACGCCCTGGAGCCGATGGTGGTGGAGCCGCTGGACGTAGCCACGCCCAGCGCCGAGCAGGAATTGATCCGGCGGGGGCGCGTTGACGAGATGCGGCGCCTGATGCGGGACGAACTCGACGCAACCGAGCAGCGCGTGATGGTGATGCACTATGGCGAGGAACTCAGCCTGGATGCGGTGACGCGCGCGCTGGGCCTGGAGAATGCGAGCGGCGCGAAGGCCTTTATCGTGAGTGCGCGGCGGAAGCTGCAGAGGGCTCTGGAACGTAACCGCGGCGCGAGGAAAGGAGGGAACTGAGCATGTCCACACCTCAACAGCCGGACGGGGAGAACCTGCTGCGGGAAGCCGTCTCAACGACTCCGCATTGCCTGACCATCGAGCAGTTGGATGCGTATCTGCGCGCGGCGGCGGCACAGGAACAGATGCGGACGTGTAGCACGCACCTTGCTTCGTGCGCGCGTTGCGCCAACGAGCTGGCCATGCTGCGGGAGTTCCTGGGGGCGGAGGTTCCGCAAGGGCAGCGTGAGGATGTGCGGGCGGTGGCGCGAGCCCTGGAAGGGAATCGTGAGCGGCTGCTTTCGGCCGCGCCCGGGCGTGTAGAGACAAGACCCTCATGGTGGGGTTCGCTGGCGGAGCTGTTCACGATGCCGAGGCTCTCGTTCGCCGCGGCGGCGCTGGTGCTGGCCGTAAGCGTGGGGTTGTACGTACGGCAGGGACGGGTGGTGGAGACGCCCGGCGAGTTCAGCGGGAGCGGCGTGTACCGATCGGGCAAGGTGACGGGGATCACTCCTTCGGGCGACGTCGCGGCCGTGCCGTCCGTGGTGACGTGGAGCGCCGTGCCGGGCGCGCAGCGGTATCAGGTCAGAATGCTGGAGGTGGATGGCAACGAGCTGTGGAAGACGGTGGTTGCCGGCAGTTCCGCGCCATTGCCGGCAGCGGCGAGAATTCACATAGCTTTTACAAAAACCCTGTTGTTGGAAGTAACGGCGATCGACGAAGCTGGTAAGCAGATTGCCATTTCGGAGGCGACGCGCTTCCGCCTGATGTCGCGCCGCAGATAAGGTTTCTCATGTCCGCACCACACACCCGGTTCGTGTCTCTCTCGTTTCTCGTGATGCTCGCGCCCGCGTTCGCGCAACAGCAGATCGGCCTGCGGGTCAGCGAGGAGGTGGCGCCGGCGGGCAGCGTGGCGCAGATCAAGGTCAGCGTCACGGAGCCCAAGCCGATCATCCACGGCAATATGGCGATGGACATGGACTTCTCGTTCGATCTGCTGGGCATTGCGCTGTACAGCTCGCGGGGGACAGTCAGCGGGATTGCCTACCGCAAGCAGGGCGGGCTGCAGGTTCGATTCAACGATCCCAGTGCGACGCTGGGCATGGAGCCTGATTATCCGGTGCTGACAATTGCCGTGGGGGTACCGCGGAACGCCGTGCCGGGGGCGCGAATGCCGGTGAGTGTGAACCTCGACACGTCGCAGTGGATCAGCCCGCTGGGGCTTCCTTACGCGGAGGAGTCCAAACCGGGCTCGGTGAGCGTGGGAGGGAGCGTGGCGGTGAACAATGTTGTGCCGGGCGGCGGCAGGATCGCGGCGGGGGAGTCGTTCCGGATCCTGGGCACGGGGTTTCAGCCGGATGTGAGGGTGGACCTGGAGTATGTGGAGGACCTGGAGACGAGGTTCGTCAACTCCGGGGAGATCCTCATGACCGCGCGGACGGCGTTCGATCTGGACGGGAAGAGGATTCGGGTCCGGCAGCGCAATCAGCCCAACGTCTTCTACTATTCCTATCTGCGCGGGGAGCGGCGGACGGCAAGCACGCTGCCGCTGCTGGAACAAAGCGAGCCCATCTTCCCCATGCGGAGCACCGCGGCGGCGATTGGCGTGTATCCGTTCCTGCGTCCGAACCAGGTGGCGGGAATCGCGTTGCAGAATCCGAACCGGACGGCGGCCACGGTCACGGTATCGGCGTTGTCGCCCTTTCTGAAGCCAATCGCGTCGGCGACGGTGACGCTGGCTCCCGGCGAGGAGTTCGTGAAGTCGCTTCCGGAGTTGATGACGGTACCGCCGGGCTGCGGGGCGTTCCTCCGCATTTACTCCTCACTGCCGGTTCAGTACATTCCACTGGTGGCCGATCCCGCCGCCGGGGAGATCCAACCGCTCATGTTCGCTTCGCTCTCGCCCGCCGCGAACTGAGGCGCGCGGTGACGATTGCGGTCAGCGACAGCGCTCCCGCGAGTGCGGCCCCGATCCACCACCAGGGCACGACGGGCGGCAACGGCGACCAGCCATCCCCGGTCAGCACGAAGGCGCTCCAGTAGGCGGGGTGGCGTCGCGCGGAGGCTCCGTGCAGGAGGCGCAGTTTGGCTTGGCGCAGCGCCTCGGCCTTGCTCAGTCCGGCGCTGAGCCCGACATAGAATTCCCGCATGAGTTCGGCCGTGGCGGCGTCCTCCACTTTCCATAGCGTGCTAACGGCTGCGCGCGCGCCCGCCAGCAGGAAGGCGTTGGCCAGGCTCTGCGCGCCCTCGCCCCTGACGACGCTGCCATGCCCGGTTTCGCAGGCCGAGAGCGTGACCAACTGGAGTTGCCGCAGGGGAAGCGAGGCGATCTCACCGCGGAACAGATATTCCCAGGACTGGGATGCGGCTCCGGCCAGCAGGAGGCGCGAGCGCTGGGCATCCTCGGAGTCAGAGACGGCGTGCGTGGCGAGGTGAACCACGGTGTGCTCACTGGCCTGGCGCAGGAGGAACGCCTTGCGAGCGGCGGCTCCGATGGCCACGGTGCTGTTTCCGGGCAACACGGCGGCGATGGCTCGCGCCTCACGTTCGGCGTTGGGCAGGGGCTTCCAGTTTTGGTCGCCGAGCAGCAAGGAGGAGCCTGAACCGGCGGCCCCGCTGGGGTTGGCCAGCGCGAGCAGTTGGCGCTGCCAGGGCAGACGCCAGGCGGAGGGAGGGTATGCGGCGAGCAGCAGGGCGGCGGCGGGCAGATAGGTGACGCTGGCGTGGTCGATGACAAGCCGCCCGCTGGAGAGGGGCAAGGCGTCGAAGGGGATGGCGCCGATGATGCCATCGGTGACGATGAGCCAGTTGCGGAAGCGTGGATCGCGGATGGGGAGGTTTGCGGGCAACAACTCCGCCGCGAGGCGGGAGCGCCAGGCGGTGGTGTCGGCCTCGGTTTCGGCGAGTTCGCGGAGGCGCGGGTCGAACTGGCTGTCGTTGAGGGCGCCGGTGTCGAGGGCGTGGACGCCCCAGTGTGAGCGTGTGATCCAGAAGAGAGCGGCTGAGGCGCCTCCGCGCCAATAGAGAAGCAGGAGCGAGCCGGGGTCGAGTTTGGCTTGCAACGCGGCCAGCGTGGGCTTGGGTGTGGGAAGCCGGTCCTGCAGAAGCCGTGACCGGGAGCGCTCCATCCAGCGCAACAGATCATCAGCCTGCGCGGGGGAGCGCACGCCTTGCCGGACGAGCAGACCGATGGCATCGTCGTAGACGCGGCGTTTATCGGACATGAAGTCAGAGCGCAAGCCGGAATCCTGGAGGTCGACGCGGCTGGCCTCGATCAACCGGGCCGCTTCACTGAGGTGGGCCATGGCGTCGGCGTCCCGCCCCCCGTCGAGGGCCACCCGTGCCAGGCCGTGGAGGGCTTTCCAGCGTTCTTCTCCGGTTTTCAACTGGCGGCTCAGAGACTCGGCGAGGGCGAACTCGAGCCCCGCCTGTTTGCGGCGGCCGGTCCGCAAGAGGGTTTCACCCAGGTAGAGGTGGGCCTGCATCTCTTCGCGGCGGCTGCCGGTGCGCACGGCGAGTTCGGCGGTTTGCCGGAAGCTCTGCTCGGCGAGAGCGGCTTCTTCGACTTCGAATAACTGCACGATGCCGATGTTTTTTGTGAGGCCGAGGAGGGTGTCGGAGTTGGGCTGTTTGGACAGGAGCCGTCGAGCTGCCTCATATTGGGCAAGGGCCTTGGGGGGGTCGCCCAGACGCCGGTAGAGGGCGCCGAGGTTGGCCAGGAGTTGAGCCTCCTCCTCAGGCCGCAGCGCGTGTGAGGAGGAGCGGAGCCGGCGATAAAGCTTGAGCGCCTCCAGGTCGCGCCCGAGACGCTGGTTGAGCATGGCCTGGTTGGCCAGGGTAAGGCGCAGGGGCCCGGCGGTCCAAGCGGCATGCGGGGTGGCGAGGACGAGCCGTTCGGCGGATTGAAAGCACTGGAACGAGTCGTAATACTGGCCGAGGTAATACTGGGCTCCACCGAGGTTGTTCCAGGCGTAGGCTTGTGCTTGCGGGTCGCCGTCGGCGAGGGCGAGGTCGCGGACACGAGAGAAGCTGTGGACGGCGCCGGCGTAGGAACCGGAGTAGAGCTGAGCCTGGCCGAGGGTATTCCAGGCGCGTCTGGCGGCGGGTCCGGAGGCGGCGCATTCGTGCGTGGCCGCAACCGCATGCCGTGACGCGGCGGGGTAATCGCCGATGCGCACGGCGTGGGAGGCCACGGCGTTTCTCGCCTCGCAGAGTGCGGAAGCCGGTGGTGAGGTTCCGGCGAGGTCGAGGAAGCGCTGGTAGAGTTCGGCGGCTTTGGGCGCGTTTCCGGCCGAGGCGAGAGCACGCGCCGCGGCAAGGGAGGCCGCCGCATCCGGCGCGGCGGACCCGAGCGGCGCCAGGCCCAGCGCGAGCAGGAGGATCCACAAGAACAGCCGCAGCAATGGTTCCAGGGTAGCAAGCAGGACCAGGCGCGGCCACAGGCGTGCGAGAGCAAGGTAGACAGGCAGTGGCGGATTCCGGGAGCATTGAGCGCGCACCGCGGCGTTGAGCGCGGTGGACGGGCGTCAAAAAGAAAGTGTGCGCGAGCGGAATCCTGGCGGCGGTTTGCGGCTCTCTGTCAGCAGAAGGAGACAGACATTATGTTTGGCAGGAATGAAGGCGGGCTGGACCGCGCGGTTCGAATTCTGGCAGGGCTGGGCGGACTGGCCCTGACGCAGGTGGGGCCGCAAACGGCCTGGGGTTACATCGGCATCGTGCCGCTCATCACCGGGCTGGCCGGGACCTGTCCCTTGTATTCTGTTTTCGGATGGAATACTTGCCCGCTGAGGAAGAGCTAGACTTAGGCCGCCGCTTTGCGGCCTACCGTCCGGCGCTGTTGGCCTACGCCCGCTGTCTGACCAGTTCGGTATCGGATGCGGAGGACCTGGTGCAGGCGACGCTGCTGGCGGCGATCGAACACGCGGGCCAACTTGAGCGCGCCGATGATGCGCGGCCGTGGCTGTTCACGATCCTGCGCAACCGCTTCCATCGCGGGGCCAGGCAGCGTGAGGTGGCGATCGGCGATGAGGAGTGGGCGCATCTGGCGGTGGGCGCGGGTTGGGCGGCGAGGTTGCCCGATCCCTTCGCCCACACGGCGTCCGTGGAGCGGATGAAGCAACTGGAAGCCGCGTTTCTCATCCTGGAGAGCGAAGACCGCGAGATTCTGCTTTTGCGCGACATCGAGGAGATGAGCGGCGAGCAGGCGGCGGAGCTGCTCGGCCTTACGCTCACGGCCATGAAGAGCCGGCTGCATCGGGCCCGGCTGCGCCTGCTGGCGGCGATAAGGAGAGCCGAGGCGGCGGCTCCGGGCAAGACCCTGGCAATGTCGTGCCTTGAGGTGGTGCAATGCCTGCCGCACTACGCGGACCAGTCGCTGTCGCCGGAGGGCAGAGCCGCCGTAGAACAACATGTGGCCGTGTGCCAGGCCTGCGCCCACTTTGGCCGCCGCTATGCGGAACTCCTCCAGGCATTGCCCATGCTGGGCCGAGGCGGCAGTGGTGGGCGTGGCGGGCGTGGCGGGCGTGGCGGGCGTGGCGGAAACGGCTGAGGCGGAGGGCTTGGCCAGGGCAGGGCTCGACGACGCCGGGCAGCAGGCCGAAGACGCGCCGTGGCAGCCGGAGTGCCTCCGCGTGCAGGCATGCCGGGCAGCCGGAGTCTGGGGTGCGCACACTCGATCGCGGCTCTGGCGGCGCGGCTGTTACCCGCCATCGCCGGCAAGGCCAGCGCTCACACGACAACGGCGAGTGAAGAGGCGACGCTGTGCCGGTATGAAGTTACCGTGCGGGGCGATTGGGTGCGGCTGTAGGTCACCGTGCGGGAACGGGATGGCCGGTTTGCGGGGGAGCTGACCGATCGGCAATTCGAGGTGCGGGATGACGGCGAACCGCGAAAGGTGCGATTATTCAGTCACGAAGAGATTCCCGTCACAGCCGGGCTGGTGGTGGACCATAACGGCGGTATGCGCAACGAACCTGCCGCGGTGATCGCCGCCGCGCGCAGTGTAGGCGGCCGGCCAGGCCGGAGAACGGGACGTGTGCCGTCAACTGCAACGAGAAGGTGACGCTGGGACTGCCGCCGGAGATGCGGCCGACGAACCGCCCGGAGGAGGGGGAGGCAACCCTTCCGAGGACTCCGGTTTCAGGGCAAGCCGCGCGCCACGATGCGGCGGAGGTGGCGCTGGAGCGGCTGCCAGCCGACCCAGGACGAGCGTGAGGGCTCTGTTCCCAGCATCGTGTTTGCGTGCGGAGCGCTCGTTCACGACGGGATTCCCGTGATGCCGTACGGCCGGGCCGGCCATGCCACAGGGTTTGCCACGATTGCGCTGGATGAGCTGTTGGCTGGGATGAGGTAGAGCAGACCAGATGAAGATCTCCGTGACACACACGACGGCATACCGCTACGATTTCCCGGTTTACCTGGAGCCTCACATCTTCCGGCTGCGTCCGCGGAGCAACGCCGCGCAGCGGCTTCTCCATTTCGATCTTCAGCTCACGCCACTGCCCCTCGGCACGACGGAGTGTTTGGATCAGGACGGCACGCTGGCGTTGAACGCGTGGTTCAACTCGCCGACGCCGGAGTTGAGCGTCACCAGCCGCTTCACGGTGGAGATGCTGCGGTGGAATCCGTTCGACTACATTCTCACGGGCCAGCCGCTGCAACTGCCGCTGTGGTATCCCGATGCGGTGAGCGCGGCCCTGCAGGCGTATCGCCAGGACTCGCATGTGAGCGAGGAGGTGAGGAGCTACGCGCAATCGATCGCGGTGGAAGCGCGATTCAACACGCTGTCGTTTCTGACGACGTTGAGCCAGCGGATCTTTGAGCGGTCGCGGCAGCTGGTTCGCCCGTATGGCGCGCCGTGGATGTCGTTTCAAACACTGCAGTGGCGCGAAGGTTCGTGCCGCGACCTGGCGGTGTTGTTCTGCGACGCATGCCGGGCGATGGGGGTCGCGGCGCGTTTCGTGAGTGGGTATGAATGCGCGTCGGCGGACGCGCCGGATGCCTCGATGCACGCCTGGGCGGAGGTGTATTTGCAGGGCATTGGCTGGCGCGGATACGATCCCTCACGCGGGCTGGCCGTTTCCGACGGGCATGTGGCGGTGGCGGCGGGCTTCGACGCGGAGCTGGCCTCGCCGGTGGCGGGATGGTTTTCCGGCGGGGCCGGCTCACGCATGGAAACCTCGATTGTGATGCAGCTGGACCGTGCGGGGTAAGCGGGCGGCGATGCTGTCGCCGGTGGCCTGGCGGACGCCGCCGCGCCAGCACGGCGCCTGGGAAACAGTGGCCAGCAACATCACCGAGGGCCTGATGGCAAGGGGCTGGGATGTGAAGCTGTCCGCCACGCGGGACTCGATGACACGGGCGCGGCCGCATGCGGTGGTGGAGCAGGGGGTAGGAAGAGGATCCCGGCGCCGATGCGAAGGTCGCGAGTGCGGCACATCGCCGAAGCATGCTCGCATCCGCGAACAGGGCGGCCGACCATCGGTTTGGCGCAAAGCAGGAACGGTTTCGAGTTTACGGTGGATCGGGCGCCGTTTCTCACTCCGGCCGGCGATGGTCCGCGCGCGGCCTACGAGGAGTTCAGCGTGAAAGACCCGCGCGTGAGGCGGTTCGATGACGAGTATCTGATCACTTACAGCGCCTGCTCGCGCAACGGCATGCGGGTGGCGCCGGCCAGGACGCGCGACTCTGTGAGCGTGGAGCGAGTGTCGCTGATCACACAGGGCGACTACCGCAACGTGGTGATCTCTCCGGGGACGTTCGAGGGGCCGAATGCACGGATCGATCGTCCGCACTTGAAGATTGCGCCGTGGTCGATCCGGGTTTCGTACTCGTGGACCTGCGCTTCCGGGGAGAGCCGCAACTGGTGATGCGTCCCCTGCCATCTCACGGGGACGAGAGGAAGATCGGGCCGGGAGCGCCGCCGATCCGGACTGAGCAGGGGTGGCTGAGCATCTACCACGGCGTGCTCCAGACGATGGACGGCAGCGTCTACAGGTTGGGTGTTGCGTTGCATGATTTGCAGAACCCGGCGCGGATTCCCGGCGTGGGCGACTCATGGATTCCGCCACCGGAAGACCCGTGGAAGTTGACCGGCTATGTGCGCAATGCCGTGTTCTGCCGTGGCGCGGCGGCGGAGCCCGAAGGGAGCGTGAAGATCTAGTGGGGCGGCGCCGACACGGTGATGCGAGTGGGCAAGGCAAGGCTGAGCGGTCTGGTTGCGCTCGGCCTGGAGCGGGGACGGCCGTTTAGGATCGTGGCGAGTGGGGGCCGCGGCGCGCGGCGTCAGAACGGCGGGATGCCGAGCACGGCATAGTTCAGCCAGTAGCCGGCAAGGGTGTGGCCGTAGCCGGCGCCGTCGTTGAGGCCTTGGGCGATGCTGGCCTCGTTGTCTTCATACCAGGATTCGAATTCGTCGAGAACGGTTTCAACATCCTGTTCGGCTGATGCGATGGCCTGGGCGGCGGCGGCGGCGGTGGTTTCACCGGGGTGCTGCAAGCGGCGGTCGAGGAAGTTGCCGACGAAGGCGAGGTTGGTGCCGCCGAACGCGCTGAGCCCGGCGATGAGGATGCCGGCCCCTTCGGCGGCCTTATTCTCTTTGATCATCATGCCGTACTGCGTGGCCGAGAGGCCGGTGGGGTCGACGAACTGCGTGGGCCGGTTGAGGGCGAACTGATAGGGGTGGCGCGAAGCGGGGTGGAAGCTGGAGCCGCGGGCGGGATCTTTCTGGATGAATCGGCCCATGGCGGGGCGGTAGGCGCGGGCGCGGAAGTGGTAGAGGCCGACGAAATCGATGAGTGTCTCTTTGGCCTGGAAGCTGAAGGGGTTGAAGTTGCTGCCGCCAAAGGCGACGCCACCGACAGCGGAGGCGTGAATGCGATTGCCCCAGGCGTCGTAGGCCCAGCTTTGGAGCACGCCGCCGGTTTCATCGGTCATGGCGATGACGGAGCCTTGCTCATCGGTGAGGAAGAAACGGGAGGCGGTGTCGTTGCGGGCGAAGAGAAGCTCATCGGTAGCCAGGCCGAAGGTGTAGCGGTGCGCGAGGTTGGCGCCGTTGAAGACATGGAGGATGTTCTCACCGTCGTAAACATAGGAGCGGGATGTGTTGGTGTTCACCTGGTCGCGGTGGCCGAGGCCGTTGTAGCGGAAGCCGGCGAAGGGTGTGGACATGAGGCGGTTGCGTTCGTCGAAGGTGAGGGCGTAGCCGTTGCTTTTGGTCATGTTGCCGGCGGCGTCGTGGGTAAAGGACTCGGCGGCGAAGGTGAGTTGGCGGTGGTCGTTGCCGAAGGTGGCTCCCGTGTCGAGGCGATTGCCCACGGCGTCGTAGCTCCAGGAGCCGGATTCGTTGCCCCATGTGGTGCTGACGATGGTTTCCGAGGTGAGGCGGCCGAGGGCGTCGTAGGTCCAATTGATGGAGCCGTCGTTGAGCAGGGCCTGGGTGCGGCGTCCGGCGGCGTCATAGGAGTAATGCCAGGAGCGGATGACGGTGCTGGCGGGGGTGTACCAGGCGAGGCTGGCGAGGCGTCCGCGGGGGTCCCAGGTGTAGGCGGCGCGGACGCCGTTGCTGAAGAGGAGGCCGGAGCGGCGGGCGCTGGAGTCGTAGGAGTATTCGGCCCAATTGGCGCCGGTGGTGATGCGGGAGATCTGGCCGCTGGCATCGTAGAGGTAAGTGGTGATGGAGCCGTCGGGGGCGGTCATGGAGGCGCGGCGGCCGAGGGAATCGTACGTGTAGGAGACGGTGTGGCCGAAGCGGTCAGTGACGGAGGTGAGGCGGCTGGCGGCGTTGTGCGCGAAGGTCATCGTGCCGGGGTTGACGCCGGTGGAGACGATCGAGGTGACGCGGCCGCGGGTGTCGTAGGTGAAGGTCTCGGAGCGGCTGGCGGTGGATTCGGTGAGCTTGCGGCCGTAGGCGTCGTAGGTGAACTGCACCACGCCGAGGCCGGTGTTGGAAGAAGCGAGGTTGCCATCGGGGGTATAGGTTTCGGTGTGCACGTCGCCGGCGGGGCTGGTGCGGGAGGTGCGGAGGCCGTTGCGGTCGTAGGTGTAGCTGGTGGTGCGGTTGAGGGCGTCGACCATGGCCGTGATGGAGCCGAGGCCGTTGCGCGTGTAACGGGTGAGGCCGCTGAGAGGATCGGTGACTTGCGAGAGTTCACCGCTGCAGGAGTAGGCGAACTGGAAGCTCTGGCCGAGGGCGTTGCCGGTGGCGGCGGGAAGGCCGAACTCGTTCCAGGATTGGGTGCGGAAGAGCGAGCCGGCGATGGTGACCGGGCCGGGCAGGCCGTAGCCGTCCCAGGAGCGGTCAAAGCGTTCTCCCGCGCCGTTGTAGGCGGTGACGATGTTGCCGGTGGAGTCGTGGACGAAGTTGCGGATGCGGCCGGCGCCGTCGGTGATGCGGAAGAGGTTGCCGGCGGCGTTGTAGGAATACTGGAAGATGCCGCGCTCACCGGACTCGCTGAGCAGGCGGCCCTGGGCGTCGTAGGTGAAGAGCTGCTCTTCCACCTGCGTGCTGGCGGCGTTGAAGATGCGGGTGTGGGTGAGGTTGCCGAGGGGGTTGTAAGTGAAGGTCTGGTAGTCGCCGTTGGGGCGCGTGATGCGGGCGAGGAGGTTCTCCGGCGTCCACTGGTAGGAAGTGATGAGGAAGGGGCCGCCGTTGGGGCCGTCTTCTTCGGTCAGGGGGTTGCCATTGGCGTCGAAGGTGCGGGCGATGCGGCGGCCGCTGGGCATGATGGTGAGGTTGCGGCGGCCGTTGGCGTCGTAGGCGTATTGGCGGAGGTGGCCTTCACCATCCTGGAAGCTGAGGACATTGCCGGCGGCGTCGTAGGTTTCGATGGTGGTGATGGGGCCGGGGAGGAGTTTGATGACACGGCGGCCGGGCAGGTCGTAGGTGTACTCGGTGCGCAGGCCGGCGCTGTCGATGCGGGCGGTGAGGCGGCCGGCGGCGTCGAACTCCTGGCGCACGGCTTCGCAGCCGCCGGGGCCGACGATGCGCGAAATGCGATGCGAGGAGGCGGCGTATTCGAAGAGCGTGACCTTGTTGGCCGGATCGGTGTGTTGGATGAGGCGGCCGAGGGAGTCGTAGGAGTAGAGGTGGCGGTAGCCGCGGGCGTCGGTGATCTGGGTGATGCGGGCCGAGCCGTCGCGCTGGATCTGAACGTTGCGGCCATCCGAGGAGGTGATGCCGGTGGGGGTGATCTGCATCCAGTTGCCGGCGCGGTCTTCGATGCGGGTGATGACGGCCTGGTCGAGGGTGAAGATGGTTCCCTCTTTGGTGGTGAGGCGCCAGCGCTTGGGGCTGTAGGCGGCAAAGGGGGTATCGCCGCCAAGGCAGGCGAGGCCTTGGCCGCCGCCGAGGAAAGCGGGGCAATCGAGATTTTCGAGCTTGTCGTCGACTCCGGCGGGCGCGGTGTAGCGGTTCTCCAAAGTGGGGAAGACGGGGCTGGGCATGAAGGGCGTGAAGGCGAAGACGGCTTCGCGGCCCGAGGGAAGGGTGACGTAGGCGTTGTAGTTGGCGTCGGTGCGGAGGTCGAGTTGCGAGAAGCCAAGCGCCCAGCCGGAGCCGAAGTCGTTCCAATAGGGCTTGCGGGAGTCGTAGCGGCGCTGGACGGTGAGGGGGAGGCCGAGGGAGGGCAGGCGGAGGTCGGTGTAGTCGAGTGTGAAAGCGCCGAGTTTAAGGGTGTCGCCGCCGACGCGGACAAGGTTCTGGACGAAGAGGCCCTGGCGGCGGTCAAAGGCGCTGAGGCGGAGCATGTAGGGGTTGTTGGCGAGCAGGGTGGCGGGCAGGACGCCGAGCGGACCGTTGGTGACGGGGGTTGTGCCCTCGTTCAGCAGGACCCAGGAAGCCCCGCCGGAGATCTGGTATTCGAGCTTCCAGGAGACGAGGTTGGCGTCGGTGACGGTGCCGGTGACGGGGACTTCGCCGGTGACCAGGGCGTCGTTAGCGGGGCTGAGGATGCTGATGGTGGGAGGCGTCGTGTCGATGGGAGCGATGGTGAGCGTAAAGGCCTGCTGGTTGGCAGCGCCGGAGGGATCGGCGGCACGGATGACGACATTCTGCGAGCCCGCGGCGTTGTTGGGGATGGTCCAGGTGAGGCGGCCGGTGGGGGTGATGGCCATGCCGTTGGGGCCGGAGACCAGCGAGAACAGGATGGTGTCGGCTTCGGGGTCGGTGGCGGCGGCCTGATAGACGAGCGACTGGCCGGCTTCGACGCTGGTGGGCGGCGTGGAGGTGAAGACGGGCGGGTTGTTGACGATGGCGGCGATGTTGACGGTGAAGCTCTGGCGCTGGAAGGAGCCAAGGAGGTCGGCCACTTCGAGGGTGAACGGGAAGGCGCCGGGAGCGGCGGCGTTGAACAGAACAAGGCCGGAGGCGGAATCGATGGTGGCGCCCGTGGGGGCCACGACGAGGGACCAGGTGAGGATGTCGCCGGGGTCGGGATCGGTGGCGGCGGGTGTGTAGGAGTAGGTGTTGCCGATGGTGCCGGCAGTGGGGGCGGTGCTGGTGATGGTGGGCTGGCGGTTGGGGTTGGTCACCTGGATGGTGAACGACTGGAGGCGCGTGAAACCGGCGAGGTCGCGGACGCCGGCGATGACGTTGTGGGAGCCGGTTTGCGCGAGCGATGGGGTCCAGGAGAGGACGCCGGTGGTGGGGTGGATGCCCATGCCGAAGGGGGCGGCGTTGAAGAAGAAGGTGAGCAGGTCGCCCGCATCGGGGTCGTTGGCGCGGAGGGTGTAGGAGTAGGGGCGGCCGACAATGGCGCTGGAGATGGGCGAACTGGTGATGGAGGGCGCGGTGTTGATGATCTGGGTTTCGACGAAGACATCGAAATACTGGATGGTGACGCGGTTGCGGGAGTCGCGGACGGAGGCGAGGATGCGGTGGGTGCCGGCCTGGTTGGTGAGCGGGGTCCACTGGAGGAGACCGGAGGTGGGGTGAATGGCCATGCCGGTGGGCGGAGTCTGCAATGCGAAGGTCTTGGTATCGCCGGCGTCGGGATCGGAGGCGAGCATCTGGTATTGATAGAGCGCGCCGGCGCGGGCCTGCGTCACCGGGAGGCTGGTGATGGTGGGTGCGGTGTCGTTGCGCTGGGTGCGCGGGATGGGCATGGCGCTGCCCTCAGTGCCGGGGGCGGACTCAACGCCGGTGGAGTTGAGCCAGCGGACCTGGTAGGTGTACACGGTGTTGTTGGTGAGGCCTGTGTCGGCAAACGCGCCGAGGGCATTGACGTAGGCGGCGCGGTGGAGGGCGTAGGGGTTGGAACCGGCGCGGCGGTAGATGTTGTAGCTGGCGGCGCCGGGAATGGGCGTCCAGCGAAGGTCGATGGCGGCGTCGCGGGCGCGGACAGTGAGGCCGCTGACGGTGACGTTGGGGCCGAGGCCGATGGTGAGCAGCGCTCCCGCCGTGTTGTTGTTCTCGTCGCCTTCGACGAAGAGGTTGGCGGGGTCGACGGTGGCAACGATGGTCTGCGGGCCGGGCGTGGGGTTGAGGTATTCGCAGGAGACATCCTGGAAGGCGCCGGGGGCGAGAAGGACAGTGGTGGCGGTGGAGCAGAGCAGCGGACCACCGGAGCCGAGGCGGAACTGAACGCTGGCGGCGACGAGATCGGCCGCGCCGCCATTGCCGACGCGCGCGGTGAGGATGGATTTGGCGGGGAACTGGGCGTCGTTGCGGCGGAGGTAGCTGATCGTGAAGTCCCCGATGGCGGTGGGCGAACCCTGGCCGGGGAGGAATGTGTTGAGCAGGAAGTTATTCAGCCCCGGGCTCAGCCAGTTGGGGGTGAAGGTGGTGGGGATGGTGAGATTGTCGTTGATGTGTGTGATGGAGTAGGAGGGTTGGTTCCAGACCTTTCTTGTTTTTGCCCAGGTGAGTGAAGAGTTGTAGTAGACGGCAACGCCGGAGCCGTCGGAACCGGAGGCGCGATAGGGGACGACGATGTCGGCGTGGCCGTTGCCATCGACATCGGCGACAACCGGCATCTCCACGCCTGTGGCGCTCGGCCGCGGGGCGCGGAAGAGTTCGAAACCGTCGGTGCCGCGCCAGATGTAGAGGTACTCCTGATCAGCGAAAACCACTTCGACAATTCCGTCGTTGTCGAAGTCGAAGATGGTGGAGCTGGTGACGCCGGAGCTGGGGTCGATGATGGGGTTGGTCCATTTCAACGTGCCGTCGGCCTCGTAGACACGGTATTCGGTGAGGGCGGCGATGCCGATCTCGGGCTCGGGGTCGGAGTCGAAGTTGCCGATGGTGGGCGGACCGCCGCCGCCCTGGGGCCAGGGCGCGGACCATTTGGTGGTCCCGTCGTGTTCCAGTGCGACGGCGACTTGCTGAAGGGCCGGCTTGAACACAACTTCCGGGAGTCCGTCGCCGTCGATGTCGGCTGTGGCCGAGTAGGCGTCGGTGTAAGTGGCGCTGCGATTGAAGACGATGCCGCCGGTGGCGTTATACACCGTGGGACCGGCAATCACTTCGAGGTTGGCGTCACCGCTCAGGTCGACGGCGTAAGTAAGAGGACCAAGGTCGCCACCGTTGAGGCCCGTACCCGTCCAGAGCAGGGCGCCGGTGTTGGAATAGACACGGCGGCCGGCGACCAGTTCGGGAGTTCCGTCACGGTTGAGATCGGCGATGGTGACGCCGCCGAAGCATCGGCCGCCGCTGGCCACGGAGACAGCGCCGCGCCATTTGAAGGCGCCGTCGTGTTCAAAGACGATGACCTGGCAGGCTTCGTCGATGGTGACGATTTCGGGGCGGCCGTCGGCGTCGATGTCGCCGAGGGAGATGCCGGCGGTAGGGCGGAGTTCGAGGGTGGGATCAGTTTGGGTGAACTTCTCCGAGCCGTCGCGGCCATCGAGAATGCGGAGGTGGCCGCTGAGGTCCTCGTTGCCGACGTAGGTGGAGAAGACGATTTCGGGGAAGCCATCCCCATCAAGGTCGCCGACAGCCAGCGGGCTGGTGACGCGGCGGCTAGTGGGCAGCACGGTGAAGGTGCGTTTCTCCCAGAGAATGGTGGGGTTGAGGCCGCCCGCGCCGGGCGTGAACGTGGCGCCTTGGCCGGTGTGGCGGGTGTTGTTGGACTCATTGCTTTCGGTGACGGCATTGGCGGCGTCGGCATGCACATAGAGGATGTTGCCGGCGAACTGGAGTGTGCCGCTGAGAGGAATGGAGGGGGTGGCTGTGGCTCCCGCGCCGAGGCTGGCGATGCTGGTGGAGCCGAGCAGGGTGTCGACACCGGCGTTGTAGACAGCGTTGCTATTGCGGTCCTCATACACGCGCACGAGGAACGAGCTGGCCGCCCCGGCGCCAAGGTTGCGGATGGTGGGCGTGAGCGAACCGGAGACGGCGAGGGTTTGCGAATCGGTGGCAACGCCGGCTGTGGAGATGGTGTCGACGGTGAGGTCGGGGCTGCCCTGGCCATAGAAAAGGGCCCAACCGGTGAGCAGGAGGAACGAGGGGATGAGAATCTGGCGCATGGCTTAGCTCCGGAATTTGTTGCGGAAAGGAACGGCGAGGGCGGCAAGGCCGGCCAGCATCAGCCAGGCAGTGGATGGCTCAGGCACGGGACTTGGATCGGGGCCGGGGTCCGACGGGCCTGCGGTGCGTTCAAGATAGCCGGCGACGAAGAAGGAGGCGCCGGAGTCGGGGTCGAAGTGGCCGATGCCGGTGGTGGCTGAAGTGAGGTGGTGGAGGGTGAGGGTGAGGGTTTCGCCGGGGGCGATGTTGAGGGCGGTCCAGCGGAAGGCGAGGGAGACGTCGTCGGGTGAGGAGGAGGGGACGGCATTGGTATTGTCGAGGAAGCCGTTGAAACTGACGTTGGTGTAGATGTCGCCGAAGACATAGCCGGGCTCATCGGCTTCCCAGGAGTCGGGGGCAATGGCGCCGGAGGGCGCGCCGGAGGGAAGGTCGAGGCCGAAGAACTCGGCATATTCGTTGGAGACGAGGTTTTCGGTGAGGTCCCATTCGGCGTCGAGGAAGAAGAGGAGGGAAATCGAGGTCCAGGGGTTGACGGTGGGGTTGACGATTTGCCAACCATAGGAACCGAGGTTTTCGGAATTAAGAGACGTGAAGAATTCGGGGCTGGCGTTCGATAGGTAGGCAGGAGGATCAGACTCTACGTAGACGTAGAGTTCCTGGGAGGTGAGGGTGAGGGTGGAAGCGAAGGCCGGAGTGAGGCAAAGGGCGGCGAGGGCGATGGCTGTGCGGATCATGATGTTCGGCCAATAAGCGCAGGAGGGCGCTCAATTTGCTCACGTGGTGGGAGAAAAAAATCGGAGAGGGTGCGTGGTGCCCGACATAACGCAATTGCTGTCGCGCTGGCGGCGGGGGGACGAGGGGGCGTTTTCCGAGCTCTTTCCGCTGCTCTATGGAGAGCTTCGCCGGCTGGCGCAAAGCTATTTGAATCAGGAGAATGCGGGGCATACGCTGCAGAGCACGGCGCTCGTGCACGAGGCCTACCTGAGGCTGTTGGGGCAGCACGAGGTGGACTGGCAAAGCCGGGGTCATTTTTTCGCCGTGGCGGCGCAGGCGATGCGGCGGATTCTGGTGGACCACGCGCGGAAGCAGACGGCGGGGAAGCGGCGGGGGGCTGTGGTTTCCCTGGAGGAGGGCTTGGTGCTGGGGGCGGATCTGTCGCACTTCACGGAGCTCGATGAGGCGTTGACGCGGCTCTCGGAGATGGATGCACGGCGGGCGCAGGTGGTGGAGATGCGCTTTTTTGGGGGGATGAGCGGCGAGGAGATCGCGTCGCACCTGGCGGTGAGTCCGGCCACGGTGCAGCGGGACTGGCTGATTGCCCGGGCGTGGTTGTATCGTGAGTTAAATCCCTCCGCACAGGACCACCATGGGCAACGATGACCGCTGGCGGCGCGCCGCTGCCATTCTGGACGAGTTATTCGCTTTGCCGGAAGCAGAGCGGGCGGCGGCGTGGGCGCGGCATCCCGAAGGCGACGCCGGGGTGCGGGCCGAGGTGGAGAGCCTGATGGCGGCGAGCCAGGCCGCGGAAGGGTATCTGGACACCGATGTGCTGGCGACACGGAAGCCGGCGGCGGGGGCCCAGATCGGGCCATGGCGGTTGCTTGAGGAGATCGGGCAGGGCGGAATGAGCGTGGTGTACCGGGCCGGGCGCGCGGCTGGGTACGAGCAGCGGGTGGCGGTGAAGATCATCGCCCTGCCGACGCTGCTCACCGAGGCCATGGCGAAGCAGATTCTGACGCGGTTCGAGGCCGAGCGGCAGATTGCGGCGCGGCTGGAGCATCCCAACATCTGCAAGCTGCACGACGGCGGCATCACCGGCGACGGTCTGCCGTATCTCGTGCTGGAGTATGTCGAGGGAGAAGATCTGTTGCGGCATTGCGCGGGCAAGCCGCTGCAACGGCAAATGGCGCTGGTGCGGGAAACAGCCCTGGCGGTGCACTATGCGCACCAGCGGCTGGTTGTGCACCGTGACCTGAAGCCGTCGAACGTGATGGTGACGGCGACGGGGCATGTGAAGCTGCTCGATTTCGGCATCGCCAAGGCGTTGGACGCGGTGGATGCGGGGGCCGAGCGGACGTCAACCGTGTTTCGCGCGGCCACGCCGGAATATGCCAGTCCGGAGCAGATGCGGGGCGGGGATGTGACCACGGCGACCGACGTGTATTCGCTGGGGATGCTGCTGGACAAGGTGACAGGAGCTGAGAAGCCGGCCGACGTGCGGGCCATCGTGCAACGGGCGACGCGCGAGGACGCGGCCGAGCGCTATGCCAGCGCGGCCGACCTGGCGGCGGACCTGGAGCGGTTTGAGAAGGGCCTGCCGGTGGAGGCCAGGCAAGGCAATTTCCGGTATGTGCTCTCCAAGCTGGCGCGGCGGCACCAGGCGGCATTTGCGATGGCCGGACTGGCGCTGGCGCTGCTGGTGGGGGCGGTGGTGGTGACGCTGCAGAAGAACCGCGAGATCACGCGCCAGCGGGAACGGGCGGCCACGGTGGCTTCGTTTTTGCAGGGGCTGTTCCAGGCCTCCGATCCGGAGGTGAACCAGGGCAACCGGCTGACGACGCGGCAACTGCTGGACGAAGGCGCGCAGTCGATCCGCACGGCGGCGATTGACCCGGCGACGCGGCTGGATTTGACTGAGACGATGGCCGGGGCCTATGCCGGGCTGGGGTTGTTTGAACGCTCGTCGAGCCTCTATCGCGGGATTCTGGACCAGGCCGGTGGGGATGCGCGGAGGCGGGCGGTGGCCTGGACCGGGCTGGCGGCCTCGGCGGCGCAACTGGGGCGGTTTGAGGAGGCGGAGCGAGCGGGCCAGGAGGCGGTGGCCAGCGCGCGGGGCATCCGTCCGGCGGACGCTGTGCTGGAAGCGGCGGCGCTGGAGCAGCATTGCCTGGCGTTGTACCAGGCAGCCAAGTACGGGCCGGCGGCGAAGCTGTGCGGCGAGGCCGTGGCGACGGCCGAGCGGGGCAAGGCGGCTGCCGGCGAACAGGCGAAATATCTGCGCAGCTATGGGCGGGCATTGAAGAACACGGGGGACTTTGCCAGCGCGGACAAGGCGCTGCAGCGTTCGCTTGCTTTGGCGCGCGGCCAGGGCGAGGGAAGGAACCCCACGGCTGCCATTGCCCTGGATGAGATCGGCGGTCTCTATTTCCGGCAGGGGAAGTTCGAGGAGGCGCGGCGCTATTTCGAGCAGGCCATCGAAATGGAGAAGGCACTCTATCCGGAGGGCCACGTGACGCTGGCGCGGTCGTTGAACAACCTGGCCAACACTTACGCCACGCTGCGCCGCTACGAAGAGGCTGAGCGCATTTATCGCGACGCGCACGGGCAGTACCGGAAGTTCCTTGGCGAGAACAGCGCGGAGCTGGCAACTTCGCTTTCCAACATGGCGGTCTGCCAGCAGGGGGCCGGGCGGCTGGAGGAGGCCGCCGCGACGCTGGAGCAGGTTCTGGCCGTGCATGAGAACAACACGGGGAAGGAGCGGTTGCCGTACTGGAACACAGCGCTCAAATATGCCAACTTGAGGCTGGAGCAGAACCAGGCGGGCGAGGCGGCGCGGTGGGCGGCGGAGGTGGTGGCGGCGCTCGAACGGATGCAGCCCTTGCCGCGGATTGAACGGGGATTTGCGCGGGTGGTGCTGGCGGCGGCGCTGATTGAGGCCGGGCGGGGGAAGGAGGCGCTAGTTCCCGCCGAAGGAGCGCGGAAGATTCTCGCCGAAGCCCTGGCGCCGAAGCATTGGATGCGATCGTACGCCGATGCCGCGCTGGCCGGAGCGCACACGGCGCAGGGGAGGACGGCCGAAGCGAAAGCGCTGCTCGAGCCGCTCTACCAGGAACTGGCCGACGCGCAGGCACGGAAGTCGTGGCGCGCCGCCTGGATCTACAAACTGGCGCGTCAGGCTGGGTTGTAACGGGAGCCGGAAACGGGGCGGGCGTGGCCATGGCCGTGCCGGAGGAAGGCTCGTGGGCCGGCGGACGGTAAGGCGGGAAGAGGCGGGTGGGGACATGTGCGCAGTCCCTTCGCGGCGGGTCCGGCTGCTACACCACGGGCGGGCCGCCGGTGTCCTTGCGAATATCGGTCCAGCGTTCGGGCTGGCCGGAGACGAAATCCACCACCTGGCGCTGAGCGCGCAACTTGTCCTGCAGGGTCTTGATCTCAATGCGCTGGACAGGCTGGCGGCCGCTGGCGGCGAGGGCGGCGGCGACTCCGGCGGCGTGGCCGGCGATCATCCAGACGCTTTCCAGGCGGTAACTGCTGAAAGCGACGTGGGAGAACGAGGCGGCTCCGGGGACGAGGAGGTTGGTGCAGTGTTCCGGCGCCGGCGTGAGGGCGCGGTAGGGAATCTGGTAGGCCATGGAGGTGCGCCAGATGCGGCCCTCGTTGACGAAGGCGTGGGGCGAAACGGCGACGCGCTGCACGTGGTGGCTGTCGATGAAGTGCGAGCTGATCCCAATGGCGTCGGGCTTGCGGCGATCGGTGGCGACATCGTGTTGCGTGACGACCACGGCTCCCCGCATGCGGCGGGCCTCGCGCACATAGAGCTGGTAGGGCAGATTGCGGTTGTCAGCGAACTCTTCACGATGCAGGCCCCAGGCCTGCATCTCGCCCTGCACGGCAGCCGGCACGCGGGGATGCGTGGCGAGGAAGTGGAAGAGGCCGAGAGTGTAGTCCCAGTGATCGGCGATGATGCGCTCGCGTTGCGCGTAGGAGGCATCGGGATAGTCGAACTGCCCGCCGAAGTGGCCGAGCGAGATGATGGCGGCGGGTTTGTTGTTGACCTCGAACTTGCCGTGACGGCGGGCATAGAAGTCGAGGATCTGCGCGAGCTTGACGGGTTGGCCCGCGGCGGAGGAGGCGCGGAGCCAGTTTTCGAGCAGGGCGAAGCGGGCCGGATCGTAGCGTTGCGGTTTGGGGATGGCGACGCGCAGGGCGGGGTCGTTGGCGAAGGTGGGGCGGAAGTTGTAGTTCATCACGCCGCGGTGGGCATCGCCCTCCTTGAGCTCGCGAGCCCAGGCGGTGATGGCCGGCAGCAGGTTACCTTTGGCATCGACGGTGGCGGCCTGGACGGGGGTTTTCTCGAAGCGGACGCCGGCGGCTTCCTCGTTGAATTCGGCGCGGGATTCGCGGCCAAAGCGGTAGGGGACACCGGCGCGGGCCATGAGGTCGCCTTCGTAGCCGGCGTCGATGAAGACGGAAGCGGAGAGGGTGGAGCGGTCAGAGAGGGTCACGGCGGTGATGCGCGCGCCGGCGGTAACGGCCTTTTCCACGCGCAGGCCGAACTTCACGGTGACTCCGGCTTCGCGGAGCATGTCGAGGTAGACCTTCTCGGCGACCGAGGATTCAAAGTAGAACTCGGGCTTGCCGGTGGCGTAGTGGTCGCCGAGGCGGCGGTAGAACTCCAGGGCGATGCCGCCGATGGTCCAACTGAGCATGTGCTCGGATTCGGCGGTATTGATGCCGCTGGTGCTGAGGCCGCCGATGTGGCGGGTGGGTTCGATGAGGACGACGCGGGCCCCCTCACGGGCGGCGGCGATGGCGGCGGCGATGCCGCAGGGGACGCCCCCGTAGACGGCGACATCGTACTGGGTGCGGGGCGCTGGCGCGGCGGCGAGGCCGGCGGCCTGGAGGAAGTGGCGGCGGGAGTGCGTCATGGTTTGTGTTTCCTGGCAAGCGGTGCGGGCGGCATGAGGAACGTGCCGCGGCGCAAGGGGAGTTGCTCACGCCGGGTTGTCCACGGAGGGCGGACACCGATCCGCACGGTGACCATGACGCGATCGTATCACTGGAGGAGCGGCCGCAGCGCCGCGCAACAGGGGGAATGCACAACTCGGGAAGCCGGCGTCGCGGGTGACAGGGCAGGCCGCGGCGCGGGCTACTCCAGCGGAAGCGTCCGGGCGATGGCGATGAATTCGCGCGCGGCGGGCGCCAGCGGCGACGACTCGTGGCGGACCATTTCGACGACGCCAACCGGAGGCCTGGCGCGAGTGGGGATGAGGCGCAGGGACTGCGAGGCCAGGTCTTCCTTCAAAGTCCAGCCGGGCAGGAGCGAGTAGCCGATGCCGGCGCGGAGGACGGCGCGAATGGCGTCGGCGTTGTCGAAGCGCATGATCGTGTTGGGCTCCAGGCGCTGGCGGTCGAAGAACTGGTCGATCAGGACATCCAGTCGGCTGCCTTTGCGAAAGCCGATGAACGAGGCCTTGGCCAGTTGGGGGAGCAGTGGGCGAGGAGGAATGGCGGGATCGCCCGTGACCAGGGCGAGTCCGAAGTTCCAGCGGGCCAGGACCTCGAAACCAGGCTCGATTTTCCGCAACGGCGCAACCAGCAGGGCGAGATCGAGCCGGCCCTGCCGGGCGCTGGTGAGCAGCTCGTCGCTGGCGCCCGTTTCCACCGTCAGGCGGACCTCGGGGAAGCGGGCGCGAAAGCGGCGCAGGAGCTGCGGCAGCCAGTGGCTGCTCAACGTGGGCCCGCTGCCGACGCGAACCACGCCGCGGCGCAGCCCGCGCCACTCCTCGATCGCCAGCTTGCCCGCCTCGACCTGGGCCACCACGCTTTTGGCGTAGGGCAGCAGGACCTGCGCGGCGGCGCTCAGCTGAATGCCCCGCCCGGCCTTCTCGTAGAGCCGGACACCGAGCTCAAACTCGATTTGCTTCAACTGTTTGTGGACCGCGGCAGGAGTCAGGTGGAGCAGCCGCGCGGTGGCCGCCAGGCTGCCCGTTTCGGCGAGCACGGCCAACGTCCGCAGGGGGTCCAGGTTCATCCTTTCCTCATGGTAAATGATTCGTCACTAACTTTCGCTTGTGCTCAAGGCAAAGCTGCGTCATGTTTCAACGTGATGAAACCTCGCTGCTTTCTATCAAGCCTCGTGGCTGCGCTCCTATTCGCTTCCGTGCTGCCGGCGCAGACCGCACAAATCACGGGACGCATAACGGACTCCACGCAATCGGTCATGGTGGGCGCCAAGGTGTTTGTGACGAACACCGATACCGGCGTCCGGAGGGAGATTGCCACAAACAACGAAGGCTATTTCACGGCGCCGTTGCTGGCTCGCGGGACGTACCGCGTGGAGGTGCAACAGGCGGGCTTCAAGAGTTCGGTTCGTGACGGCATGACGCTGGATGAAGGCGGCTCACTGCGCACGGACTTCGTGCTTGAGGTGGGCGCGGTGACCGAGTCAGTGGAGGTCAGCGGCGCGGCGCCGCTGCTGGAGACCGAGCGGCCGACGTTGAGCACGGTGATCACGAACCAGAAGATCCTCGACCTGCCGACGGTGGGCCGAAACCCGCTGCAATTTGCGCTGCTGGTTCCCGGCGTGCGCGCGGTGGGGTTATTCGGCGACCTGCCGGTGAGCGCGTTTGACGGTTCGCGCGCTTCCATTGGCGGCGGCAGCCCGAGCGGCAACAACTACATGGTGGATGGCATCGCGGCGGAGAACTTCACCTCGGGCGGCCTGCAGACGCCGCTCTCGGTGGATGCCACCGAGGAGTTCCGCATCATCGTGCGCAACCCTTCGGCCGAGTATGGGCGCACCGGCGGCGGCGTGATCAACCTGATCAGCAAGAGCGGGACGAACGAGTTCCACGGTTCGGCGTATTACTTCCACCGCAACGAGAACATGAATGCGACGGACTTCTTCCTGAACCGCGCCGGGCGGTCGAAGGCGCCGCTCACGTTCAATCAATACGGAGCGACGATTGGGGGGCCGATCAAAAAGGACAAGACGTTCTTCTTCTTCAATTGGGAGGTGTTCAGCGACCGCAGGGTGGCGCAGACCTTCCGGACCGTGCCGACGGCCTTGCAGAAGGCGGGCGACTTTTCGCGCACGCTGGACAACCAGGGCCGGCTGACGGTGATCTATGATCCGCTCACGACGGTGGTGAACCCGGCCGCCCCGGCGCAGCGCATCCGCACGGCGTTTGCCGGCAATGTGCTTCCGGCGAGCCGGGTCTCGGCGGCCGCGCGGGCCATGATGGGCTACTATCCGGCGCCGAATACAACCGGCGCGCAGTTTACCGAAGCCAATAACTTCCTCGGCCTTGGTTCAGCGCCGCAGGACAAGGATATATACGGCATCAGGATCGACCACTACTTCACGCCGAGCCGCCGCATCGCCGGCCGCTACACGTATGACTACACCTTCCGAGGGGTGGCCAATTTTTATGGCAACGAGGCGGAGTTGCAGAACTCGCCGCTGCCGTTTGACCGCGACAGCTACATGCTGAATTACACGGACTCGCTGGCCTCGAACTGGCTGCTGGAAATGCGCGCCGGCCTCAACCGGTATGGCGCCAACCGCGTACCGCGCAGCCTGGGTTTCGATCAGACCAAAATCGGGCTTCCGTCCCGGTTGAATGATCAGATGCAGATGCGGGTGTTTCCCACGCTGCGGCCAGGGGACTTGACGGGTCTGGGAACGGGAAATGACGATGTGCTCACCCAGGCAAACTACGCATGGTCCTATGCCGGGTCAGTGACCTGGATTCGCGGCGCACACTCCATCAAGATGGGGTCGGAAAACCGGGTCTACCAGCTCAACAACACGCAGATCAGCGGCGCGGTTCCGCTGCAATTCGACATGGGCCGCTCATTGACGCAAGGCCCCAATCCGAATGTCGCCGCCAGCAATGCCGGCTACGGCGCGGCCACGATGATGCTCGGCTACACCACCGCGGGCAGCATCGGGCGTTGGGCGACCTCGACCTACACGGTGAAGAACTTCGCGCTGTTCGTGCAGGACGACTGGAAGGTCCGCCCCAACCTGACACTGAATCTCGGGCTGCGTTGGGAGGTCGAACCGGGCATGACCGACCGCTTTAACGCCATCACCAATTTCGATCCGGTGGCGACGTCGCGCGTGGGAAATGTGCCGCTGCGCGGCGGCATGGTTTTCCCGGGCGTGGGCGGAGTCGGCCGCGGCCATCGCGAAACGGAGTACACCAACTGGCAACCGCGCCTCGGCCTTGCCTGGCAGGTGTTGCCCAGAACAGTGGTCCGCGCCGGCTACGGCATATCCTTCCTGCCGACCAGCGGCCATACGGTGACCTACCCTCGCACGGGTTTCGCACTGAACACGCCGATGATCGCCACGCAGGATTTCCTGCCCGTGGAAACGCTGGCCAACCCGTTTTCGGCTGGAGTGCTGGAGCCGACCAAGAGCAGCCTTGGCCTGCTCACCGGGCTCGGGCTGAGTGTGGGTGGCAACTACCGCGGCCTGAAGCGGGGTTACAGCCAGCAATGGAATTTCAATGTCCAGCGCGAGCTGCCGGGGCAGTGGGTGGTGGAGGTTGGCTACATGGGCAACCGCGGTACGGGAATGCCGGCGAACGCCGCATTTGACTATCTGCCCAATGTGGCTCGCGCGTTGGGCAACGACCTGCAGACTCAGGTGGCCAATCCCTTCTTCGGCATCGTGACCGTGGGCAACCTCAGTCTGCCGACGGTGAGCCGGGCTACGCTGTTGGATACCTACCCGCAGTTTCAGGGCGCCAGCGGGCTCGACTCGTGGGCCGACTCGATCTATCACGCCGCGACGCTGCGCGTGGAAAAGCGCTTCTCGCATGGCCTGAGCACGATCATCAGCTACACCTTCTCCAAGCTGATTGACAACAACCTGGGCAACGGCAGCAACGGGTTCAACGACAGCGGGGCCAACGATGTGCAGAATTGGGAGAACATCGCCGCCGAGCGCGCGGTGTCGACCAGCGACCTGCCGCAGCGGGTGGTGGTTTCGTTGAGCTATGAACTGCCGTTTGGCACGGGCACCACGGGCGCGGTCCGCCACGTCGTGCACGGCTGGCAGTTGAACTCGATCGTGCAGGCGCAGAGCGGAAACGTGCTCTCGGTGACGGCCAACGCTCCAGCCTTCGGAGGCAACCGGCCCAACGTAGTGGGCGACCCCTCGCTGGACAACCCGACCATCAACATGTGGCTCAACCGCAATGCGTTCACCACGATTCAGCCGTTCACCTTCGGGAACAGCCCGCGCAACCTGCCGCGCACCCGCACGGACGGCCTCTTTCAGTGGGACTTCTCGGTGTTGAAGAACTTCCGCGTCACGGAACGCTTCAAGCTGCAGTTCCGCGGCGAATTCTTCAACCTGACGAACACGCCGACGTTCGGCAATCCCGGCGCCAACATCAACGGCGGCAATTTCGGGCAGATAACCAACATCGCCACGAACACCCAACCGCGTCAGGTCCAACTCGGACTCAAGCTGTATTTCTGAGCGGCTGAACGACGGGCTCGAGAGGCGCCGACATGAAGCAAGCATGGTGGACGGTGTGCCTGTTCTGGATGATCTACTTCCTGAATCAGGCGGACCGGCAGGTGATCTTCTCCGTCATGCCGCTGGTGAAGGCGGAACTGGCGCTGGACGACGCCTTGCTGGGGCTGTTCGGCTCGGTGTTTTTTTGGATCTACGGAATCCTCGTGCCGGTGGCCGGCGTGCTCGGGGATTCCTGGAGCCGGAAGAAGATCATCGTTACGGCGCTGCTGGTGTGGAGCGCCGCCACGTTCTCTTCGGGATTCGCGATTGGCTTCCTGATGCTGGTGAGCCTTCGCGGGCTCACGGCGTTCGGTGAGGCTTTCTACTACCCATCGGCGAACTCCATCCTCTCCGATCTGCATGGGACGCGAACACGGGCGACGGCGATGGCCATTCACCAGACGAGCGTTTATTTCGGAACAGTGGTGAGCGGGGCCGCCGCGGGCTGGATCGGCCAGACCTACGGCTGGCGCCCGGCCTTTTACTTCTTCGGCGGTATTGGCCTTGTGGTGGCAGTGCTGGCCCTCACCACGCTCCAGGACCCCCGCCGCGGCGCCGCCGATCAAGCGCGCGTGGAGAGCATTCCCCTCGGCGAGCGCATCCGGGAGATGCTCGCCTGCCCCACCGGATTGCTGCTGACGGCCGCCTTCCTCGGCTTCATCCTGGTGAACGCCGCGTATCTCACGTGGACTCCGACGCTGCTCTACCGCAAGTTCGGCATGAGCCTCGCCGAGGCGGGTTTCCACGCTACCTTCTGGCACCACATCGGGGCGGCGGTGGGCGTTCTGGCGGGGGGCAAACTGACAGACCACCTGGCGCTGAAGGACCGCATCTGGCGGCCGCGCATACAAGTGGTGGGATTGGTGCTGGGGGCGCCGTTCATCTACCTGTTGGGGATGGCCTCGGAGCGCAACGTCGTCTTCGCGGCGTTGACGCTGTTCGGTGTCTTCCGCGGGCTCTACGACTCGAACCTGTTCACCTCCCTGTACGAGGTGATCCGGCCCGCATCGCGCGCCACGGCGACGGGACTGATGCTGGCCGTGGCGTTCCTGGGCGGCGGTTTCGCCCCGGTGATCATCGGCTGGCTGGGGAAGCGCTTCACGTTGGGAACGGCGCTGGCCTCGACGTCGGCCTGCTACCTGTTTGCGGCGGCGGCCATTGGCCTGGCCACGGTGGTGTACTTCCGCAACGATGCGCGGAGGGCCATGGGGAGCGCCGAATGAGGACACGGCGAACCGTGGCGGCGCCGGCCGTCTTCCCCCTGCCGGGCATGGCGGAGACAGGAGTGGGTTTGTGACGCGCAGAGAACTGCTCTATACCGCGGCGCTTTCGGCGCAGAGCGGGCCCAGCACGGCATTTGTGCGGGTGAGCCAGGCAGACCAGCGCTACTTCGAACTGAGCGATGGCTCGCCCTACATCCCCATCGGCAACAACATCTGCTGGGAGCGCTACCTGACCGAAGAGAAGGCGGTGCTGGCGAAGATGGAGGAGCGCTATCGCGCGCTCGCCGCCAACGGCGGCAACTTCACACGGCTCTGGCTCAGTTCTCCGTTCTACGACCTGGAACCTCGCCGGCCGGGCGACTTCGACGCGGCAGCGGCACGCCACCTGGAGCAGTTGCTGGCCATCGCGAGGCGGCACGGCATCCGCGTGAAGCTCTGCCTGGAGCACTTCCGTTCGATGGACTACGCGCCGCCGGCCTTTCCCGGCTCGGTTTCAATGTCGCGGGCGGAGTTCGGCACGAGCAAGGGCGGGCCGTTCGCGGACATGACCCACTACTTCACGTCGGCGGAAGGGAAAGAGGCGTTCCTGCGTAAGCTCGATTTCTACGCGAGCAAGTGGAAGGACGAGCCTGCCATCTTCGGCTGGGAGTTGTGGAACGAGATCAACGCGGTGCAGGGGAAGGGCTGGAGAGAGTGGACCAAGGCCATGCTGCCCGAGTTGAAGCGGCGGTTTCCGAACCACCTCGCCCTGCAGAGCCTGGGCAGTTTTGACCGCGAGACGGCGCGCGACTATTACCGCGCCATCTGCACGGATGCCGGCAACGAGGTGGCGCAGATCCACCGCTATCTCGATCTGGGCGCGCAACTGGATGTGTGTAAGGGTCCGATGGATGTGCTGGCGGCCGATGCCGTGCGGGAGTTGCAGTCCTACCAGCCTGGTCGGCCGGTGGTGCTGTCGGAAGTGGGCGCGGTGGAGCCGCGGCACGCGGGTCCGTGGAAGCTCTACGAGCGGGACGCACAAGGCACGCTGCTGCACGACCTGTTGTTCGCGCCGTTTTTCAGCGGCGCGGCGGGTCCTGGGCAAGCCTGGCATTGGGATCATTACGTGGAAAAGCACAACCTCTGGTGGCATTTCAACAGATTTGCCGAAGCGATCAAAGGCATCGACCCGCGAAGCGAGCGCTTTGA
>JAFLBB010000005.1 GCA_017304135.1 Acidobacteriota bacterium
CCGCGCCCGTGATCATGTTCTTGATGTAGTCGGCGTGGCCGGGGCAGTCCACGTGGGCGTAGTGCCGGTTCGGCGTCTCATACTCCACGTGCGCCACCGCAATCGTGATGCCGCGCGCCTTTTCCTCAGGCGCATTGTCGATGGAGTCAAAGCTCCGGAACGCCACCTTCGGATTGTGCTTGGCGAGCGTCTTGGTGATCGCCGCCGTCAACGTCGTCTTGCCGTGGTCGATGTGACCGATCGTCCCCACGTTCACGTGCGGTTTGCTGCGGTCAAATTTTTCCTTCGCCATAACCTTGTCGAATCTCCTCTCGGGAATTCCTTGTTGCGCCCGTTCAGCGGGGCTAGTTCGTTACCTTGCCCTGCACGCGGCTCACGATTTCATCCGCAATGCTGCGCGGCACTTCCTCGTACTGGCCAAAGTGCATGGTGAATGCCCCGCGGCCCTGCGTCTTCGAGCGCAGGTCGGTGGCATAGCCAAACATTTCCGACAACGGCACCATCGACTTGATGATGTGGGTGCCGCCCAAAATCTCAGTGCCTTCCAACCGCCCGCGGCGGCTGATCAGGTCGCCGTTCACCGAACCCATATATTCGTCCGGCACAACCACCTCGACCCGCATCACGGGTTCGAGCAACACCGGCTTCGCCCTGCGGAAGCCTTCCTTGGCGCAAATGGCCGAACAGATCTTGAAGGCCATTTCCGACGAATCGACTTCGTGGTAGCCGCCGTCAATGACGGAGACCTTCACATTCGACATCGGGTAGCCGGCCAGCACGCCCGACTCCAGCGACTCGCGCACACCCTTTTCGACGGCCGAGATAAATTCCTTCGGAATCGATCCGCCAAAGGTCTTGTTCTCAAAAACGAAACCCTCTTCGCTTTCGAAGGGCTCAACCAGAAGCTTCACCTTGGCGTACTGGCCGCTGCCGCCAGTCTGCTTCTTGTGCACGTATTCGTTCTCGGCGCGGTTGCGGATCGCTTCGCGGTAGGCCACCTGCGGCTTACCCACGTTGGCCTCCACGTTGAACTCGCGCTTCATGCGGTCGACGATAATTTCCAGGTGCAACTCGCCCATACCGGCGAGAATCGTTTGGCCCGTTTCCTGGTCGGTGTAGACCTTAAGGGTCGGGTCTTCGGTGGCGAGCTTTTGAATCGCCATGCCGAGCTTCTCCTGGTCGGCCTTGCTCTTGGGCTCGATGGCGAGCTGAATCACGGGTGCCGGGAAATCGATGGCTTCCAGCACGACCGGCGCAGCTTCGGCGCAAATGGTGTCGCCGGTGACGATGGTCTTCAGGCCCACCGCGGCACAGATGTCGCCCGCGCGGATCTCCTGAATCTCTTCGCGCTTATTGGCGTGCATTTTCACCAGGCGGCCAACGCGCTCGCGCTTGTTCTTCCCCGGATTGAACACCGTGTCACCGGTGTTCATGAAACCGGAGTAAACACGCAGGAAGCAGAGTTGCCCGACAAACGGGTCGGTCATGATCTTAAAGATCAGCGCCGAAAACGGCTCGTCGTCACTCGCCTTGCGAATGAGCGTCTCTTCCTTATTGTCCGGATTGATCCCCTGCACCGAAGGCACTTCCAACGGCGACGGCAGGTAGTGGACCACGGCGTCGAGCATGTTCTGAACGCCCTTGTTCTTGAACGACGACCCACAGATCACCGGGAAGATCTTCTGCTCGAGCGTCGCCTTGCGGATGCCCTCAATCAACTCCTCATTGGAGATCGAGGCCCCTTCGATGAACTTTTCAAAGAGGTTGTCGTTGGACTCAGCCACCGCCTCAACCAGCTTTTCGCGGTACTCGGCGGCCAGGTCGGCCAGGTCGGCCGGGATTTCGACGTCGTCGTACTTGGCCCCGAGTGATTCATCGCGCCAGATGCGCGCCGTCATCGTCACCAGGTCGACTACACCCTTAAACTGATCTTCCGCGCCGACGGGGATCTGAATCGCCACCGGACGAGCCTTCAACCGTTCAACAATCGTCTCCACCGAACGAAAGAAGTCCGCTCCGACGCGGTCCATCTTATTGATGAAGCAGATGCGCGGCACGCGGTACTTGTCAGCCTGACGCCACACCGTTTCCGATTGCGGCTGAACACCAGCCACAGCGTCGAACACGGCGACCGCACCATCCAGCACACGCAGCGAACGCTCCACTTCCGCGGTGAAGTCCACGTGTCCAGGCGTGTCGATAATGTTGATGACGATATCGTTCCACTGGCAGGTGGTCGCGGCCGAGGTGATCGTGATACCCCGCTCCTGCTCCTGCTCCATCCAGTCCATCACCGCCGTACCCTCGTGCACTTCGCCGATTTTATAGGTACGGCCGGTGTAATACAGAATGCGTTCCGTGGTTGTGGTTTTACCAGCATCAATGTGGGCCATGATGCCGATGTTGCGCATTTTCTCGAGTGCTACGGTGCGAGCCATAATTCAGATCAAAAAGTAAAGACCAGTCAAACTACCAGCGGTAATGGGCAAAGGCCTTGTTGGCCTCGGCCATGCGGTGAACATCATCCTTTTTCTTGATGGCGCCGCCCCGCATATTGGCGGCGTCATTCAATTCGGCGGCCAGCTTCTCATCCATGCCCTTCTCCGGGCGCGAACGAGCGCTGATGAGCAACCAACGGATGGCAAGCGAGGTGCGCCGGTTGTTCGGCACCTCGATCGGCACCTGATAGTTGGCTCCACCCACGCGGCGGGTTTTCACTTCGAGAACCGGCTTGCAGTTCTCCACCGCCTTCTTGAACACCTTGAGAGGCTCTTCGCCGGTGCGCTCCTGGATCTTGCCCAGGGCGCCGTAGAAGAGGTTCTGCGAGACGGTCTTCTTGCCGTCCCACATCATCGAGTTCATGAACTTCTCAGCCAGCGTGGAATTGTAAAGAGGATCAGCGGAAACTTCCCGGACTTCGGCACGACGACGACGCATATCGACTCCCTCTCCCTACTTCTTCTTGCCTGCGGCAGCCGCGCCGGCCTTGGGCCGCTTGGCGCCATACTTGGAACGGCCTTGACGGCGGTCATTCACGCCGGCGGCGTCAAGCGTGCCGCGCACCACGTGATATCGAACGCCGGGAAGATCCTTCACGCGTCCGCCACGAATCAGCACAATCGAGTGCTCTTGCAGATTGTGGCCTTCACCGGGGATGTAGGTCGTCACTTCGATGCCATTGGTCAGGCGTACGCGAGCCACCTTGCGGAGCGCCGAGTTCGGCTTTTTCGGGGTGGTCGTGTACACGCGCGTGCATACGCCGCGCTTCTGGGGGCAAGCTTGCAGCGCGGGGCTTGCCGTCTTGTACCGGGGCGGCTTGCGGCCTTTGCGGACAAGTTGATTAAACGTCGGCACGTATTTCTCCTGCGATCAGAACCTTGTAAATGGCGGCCCGCAAAAGGCACCCGCATGACTCAATCGGCGGCTTTGCGAAAACCACACTGGGTCAGCGATACCCGAGGGACCGTGAACGGAAACTCTCGTCCACAGTACGGACGAGCTTTCCAACCTAAGTGCTATCTGCCTGCTATTGCGAGGGTTACGTTTCAGACCAGCCCATATCGGGGAAGGTGTTCATACCTATCCGAAAGCGGGGCCGACTCCCGGCCGGGCCTTCTCTTCCACCCTTCTCCAGGCACTCGCCGAGCTGTGCTCAACTGGCTGTGAGAATTTAGCGGGGGCGGAACGTCGAGAAGACGGTAGCCTACAGAGTAGAATCGACTACTCGCTAAACCTTCCAATAGTCTCATGCCACGGAAATATTTGTCAAGCGGGTTTGGCAAACGGGATGCTCAAGGCCGCCTCGAGCCCAAACTTGACACATTTCGGCTTGATTCCGAGCAGCTTTGACAGCACCATCGGAGGATCATGCGACCGCTTTCCCTGATCGCCTTCCACGCACTGTTGGCTACCGGAGCGCTCCAGGCACTCCCGCTGCGCCAGGAGTTCGGCACTTTCCTCGGCGGAACCACGGCCGACCTCGGCCAACATGTCCGCGCCGATCCCCAGGGCAACATTATCATAGCCGGGTTGACCTCGGTCGGCGGCATTCCCGTGGTCAACTCGACGCCGGTCGGCCCGGCCCGCAATGAGCGGCTCTTCGTCGCCAAGTTCTCACCCACCGGCACGCTGCTCTGGTCAAATTACTACGGAGGTAATAGTCGAGAGCTGCTGCATAACCTGGCCGTGGACGCACAGGGCAACATCTATATAGCAGGCCGTACGATGTCCACCGACTGGCCAACCCCCTCCGGCACCGGTCAGGGCATCCTGGTCTCCCTGAACCCGAACGGCGCCGTCCGTTGGGCGCTCGGCTTTTCGGAGGTGGACCGAATCTGGGCGGTCGCCGTCCATCCGAATGGCACAGTCTATGCCGCCGGTCAGTGCATTACCTATCGCGACCCTGTCAACGGTTTCCAGCCAACCTACGGCGGAGGCGAATATGACGCCTTCTTCTTCACCCTCAACCAGTCCGGCACGGTTCTCTCGCGCTCCTACTACGGGGGTAATGGAAACGACGAGATTTGGGACATGAGCGTTGAGCCCGGGGGCAACCTGAGCGTCGCCGGGGTGAGCAGTTCCACCAACCTGCCAGCCTCGGGCTTTCCCGCGGGCGGCGGCACGATCAACCTCGCCCCGGGGCGTATGTTCTTTGCTAGCATCGATTTGCCAGGACGGTCGGTCGCCTTTATTCGATCGATTCCGGCCTCCACTGGCCGCCCCCACCGCGTCGTGGCCGGCAAAACGGGCGTGTGGGTGGCCGGATTTGCCGGCCCCAACCTGTCCCTCACCGGGAATGCCTGGCAGAGCACGCTGACCAATTTCGAGGATCATTTTCTGGTCCGCATCAATTACCAGGGGGGCACGATCGGCTACTCCACCTACCTCCACCCGGTCCAGGTGGGCTTTGGTCCGGGGCTGACGATCGATGAGAACGACCGCGCTTTTGTCACCGGCCACCTGCAAGGGCCACCACAATCGAACCCGTGGCGTGTGACCGCCGACGCACTCCAACCGGTGCACGGTGGTGCCACCGGGGACGCGTATCTGCTGGTGGTCCAGCCAAACGGCACGGTGGACCACGCCACATTCCTGGGCGGGGCAGGGCTGGAACGGGGGAATGACGTCGCCTCAATGGGCGGCGGCAAGTTTGCCTGGCTGGCGACGGCGTTCGCGGACGGGCTCCCGGTAACGGCCGGCGCGACACAATCACAAACCCGCGGTGCTGGTGATTTCTGGTTGGGAATCTATCAGTTGGGAACGCCCCCCGCACCGCCGCAGCCACCACAACCGCCGCAGCCACCGCAACCCCCGGCAACTCCGCAGCCGACCCTGGCGGCAAACGCCATCACAAACGGGGCCAGTTTCACCTCCGGGGCCGTGGCGGCAGGTGAGATTGTGACGTTGTTCCCCCAGAACGCTGGTCCTGCTACTTTAGTCGGAGCAGAGTTGACCGCCCAAAATCGCTTCTCCACCGTGATCGGCGAGACGCGCGTTCTGTTTGACGGCGTCGCCGCCCCAATGGTCTATGCGCGGGCAGGTCAGGTCTCGGCGATTGTTCCGTACGGGGTGGCGGGACAATCCACTACTTCCGTAATAGTTGAGTACAAGAACGTGAAATCAACCCCGCTCGCTGTTCCCGTCACGGGGGCGTCGCCGGCCTTGTTCACCTCGGATGGGAAGCAGGCGGTGGCCGCGAACGGCAATGTCTGCTGCAACTCGCCGCAGGCGAGGGTGGCGCCGGGCGGCATCCTCGTGCTGTACGCCACAGGAGAGGGCGACACAACGCCCAGACCATTGGACGGAGCGCTGGCCAACTACGCCACGTTGGCCGAGTATCCACGGCCACAGGCGCAGGTGAGTGTGATCATCGGGGGCAAACCGGCCACAATCCTCTATGCCGGGGCCGCCCCAGGGCTGGTCGCCGGTGTCATGCAGTTGAACGTGCAACTAGCTCCAGACACGCCTTCGGGCGATGCCGTGCCGATTGTCATCCGGGTCGGCAGCGCCAGTTCGCCCTCGGGCGTTACGGTTGCCGTCCAATAGCCTAGCGGGCGAGCGCGTCGGAGTTGACGCCGTAGAAGAATTCCTCGCGCGTGATCTTGCCGCCGGCTACCGTGTAGACCGCGATCTCCTCGGTAGCGGCGCGTTTCCCCGTGGCCTTGGGGGTGACATCGAACTGGAAGGTGACGGCGAAGCGGTCCTGCAGCAGGAACGGCCCGTGAATGGCGGCGCCGTGGATTTCGTGAGCAGCGGCCCAGCCCCTGCTCTTCCCGATCACGCCCTCCTTGCCCTTGGTTTCCAACGACCCGCTGGGCCGGGGTGAGGCCTCTACGCTGACAATGTCGTCGGCGTAGAGTTCCTGCATGGCATCGAAGTTCTTGAACTGGCTGCAGAGCTCGACGAGCCGTGCGGCGACGGTTGCAGTATCCATACCTCATGATACTGATTCCTCATATTCCGAAGATTCACAGGCGCGTGAATTCGGTCCGGTATACACTCTCCCTTATGCGCAGACTCGTACTTGTTGCCGCCCTGTCACTGGCCGCCTTCGCTCAGGACACCACCAACTTCCCCGTGCTGGGAAAGATTGTCCGCCTCGATCCCCGGCTGGACCAACTGCTGGCGCGCGACGCCCAGTTGCACGTCGTATCTTGCTGTTTTGACTGGTCGGAAGGCCCGACCTGGGACCGCAAGGGTGGGTTCGTTTTGTTTTCTGACATTCCGCGGAATTCGGTGATGAAGTGGAAGGAAGGCGAGGGGGTGAGCCTGTTCCTGAAGCCCTCGGGATACACCGGGGCTGTGCCCTACGGCAAGGAACCGGGTTCGAACGGGCTGCTGATGGACCCGCAGGGGCGGCTACTCTCGGCCGAGCACGGCGATCGCCGCATCTCGATGCTTTATCCCGACGGCGGCAAGCGCACGCTGGCTGACAACTATCAAGGCAAGCGGCTGAATTCGCCGAACGATCTGGCGCTCCATTCCTCCGGTGCGGTGTACTTCACCGATCCCCCCTACGGGTTGCCCGACAACGTGAACGATAAGCGCAAGGATCTGGACTTCCAGGGCGTTTACCGCATCAAGACCGACGGCACGGTGACGCTGCTCACCAAGGAGCTGACACGGCCCAACGGGATCGCCTTCTCGCCGGATGAGAAGACGCTCTATGTGGCGCAGTCCGATCCGCAGAAAGCCATCTGGATGGCCTACCCGGTGAAGGCCGACGGAACGCTCGGCGCGGGCAAAGTGCTGGCTGATGTGACGCCGATGGTGGGCAAGATGAAGGGACTGCCTGACGGGCTGAAGGTGGATCGCGCCGGCAACCTGTGGGCGACAGGCCCTGGCGGTATCCACATCCTGGCTGCCGACGGTACGCCTTTGGGACGCATCGAGACCGGCGAGGCCACGGCCAACTGCGCCTGGGGCGATGACGGCTCGACGCTCTACATCACCACCGACATGTACCTGACGAGAATTAAGACTCTGACGAAGGGCGCTGGCTGGTAACCGGCGGCTCGGGCTGTTTGCCGCCCATCACGCCGGACTTCTCCGCCTTCTCCTTGGCCCAGTGGAGCAGCCGCTTCACGGGCGGGAAGTAGTCGCCCAGGATGACCAGCCCGGGGATGAGGAAGATCCAACCCGGCATGACAGGCAGAATGAGTCCTGCAATGCCCAGCAGGACCAAGCCGATGCCCAGAGACACTCGAAGAGCGTGACGCATAAGTCAGAAGGAAGAGGTGGAGGCTCCCTTCCCCCATTATCCTCTGAAACCACTGACTCGCCCCACGCGCTTCGCGTTTCCGTGGATGCCGGGTTGGACTCAGTGTGTCTTCACAAGGAGGCCATCGAGGGATGCCTGGCAGGCGCTGGGCTGCCCTGCGGCCGCGAAGAGAGGCGACGCTTGCCAGGTGATGGCCCGATCCTGGCGCTGAACCGGCGAAGAATGGCAGCGGGCGGAGTGGCCAAGGAAACAGGCAATCGACGCGGAATCGGGGATAAACTCGAGGGATAAATCTGGATTATGAAGTGCGCAAACAGCCGTTGATTGAAAATAGCTACCCGGCGCCCCTCAACCAAGAGACCTCCACCAGACCTCGCCCTTTTCCGGGAGGCGCCACAAGGCCATTTACTTGCAAACACATGCAAGCGACCGGAAGCGCTAGCACCGGGCCCTGGGCGCGGAGAGGCACCCCGGCCGTACCATAACCAGGGCATGGAGTTCGTATTTTATTCTTTGAGTCTTCTCCTCCCCTTCGGAGGAGCTAGGCCGGGGGGCGGGGAGGCACCCATCGCGGGATGTGATTGCAGGGAAATCCCTAACACTATTTCACAGGTGGGATAGACGCGGCGGTCGATAGGACTCTGGTACTAGAACCTTAGTCCCTGAAGGATGAGGTTTATCTCTTGACCGAGTGAGGTAAAACACTTAGATTTAGGATAATGCAGGCTGAACAGCGCAAATCGAAGCGGTTTGACCTACGCCTTCTGATCGAGTTGGTGCGTGCGGGAACCGAGCCGATCAACCGGGTGACGGAAACCAGAAACGTGAGTTCCGGAGGTGTGCTGTTTGATAGCGACAGTCAGCTTCCCGTGGGTGACCCGATCGAATATTTCCTGACGCTGCCGACCAGCAGCAAGGATGGGAATAATGTGCGGCTGCACTGCATGGGCACGGTGATCCGGACCGAGAGCAGCCAGAAGCGGAACAAGAAAGAGAAGCCGTTCCATGTGGCGGCGACGCTGGAGCGGTACGAGTTCGTTCGTTTCGGGCGCTAAGCCGCCGATTTTTCCCAGCCAGGCTCCCCTCTCCCGGCAGACAAGCGGTACGATAGCAACACCGCTATGTCGCAGATCAAAGGACCGGCACTTTTCCTCGCTCAGTTCATGGCCGATGAGGCCCCCTACAACTCCCTTCCCAACATCAGCGCCTGGGCCAAGAGCCTGGGGTATGTGGGTGTGCAGCTGCCCTCATGGGATGGCCGCATCCTGGATGTAAGAAAGGCTGCCGAGTCCAAGAGTTATTGCGACGAGGTGAAGGGCAGCTCCAACGGGCTGGCGATCACGGAGCTGGCGTCGCACCTGCAGGGCCAGCTGGTGGCTTCGCATCCCTCATACGACAGTCTGTTTGACGCCTTTGCCGCGCCGGAAGTGCAAGGCAATCCCAAGGCGCGAGCGGAGTGGGCGGCGCAGCAGATGCGCTATGTGATTCAGGCCAGCGCAAACATGGGCCTGACGGTGACGCCGTCGTTCTCCGGGGCCCTCATGTGGCCGTATTTGTACCCCTGGCCGCAGCGTCCGGCGGGGCTCGTGGAAGAGGGATTCCGCGAACTGGCGGCGAGGTGGAAGCCGATCCTCGACTTTGCCGATCAGCACGGCGTGGACATCGCCTATGAGCTGCATCCGGGCGAAGACCTTTACGATGGGGCTACGTTTGAGCAGTTCCTGGAGGCCACGGGCAATCACCCGCGGGTGAATATTAATTACGATCCGTCGCACTTCATTTTGCAGTGTCTCGACTATGTCGGGTTTGTTGACGTGTACGCGTCACGGATCAAGGCGTTTCACGTGAAGGACGCCGAGTTCCGGCCGTCGGCCAAGTCGGGAGTGTACGGTGGCTACCTGGGTTGGAAGGAGCGGCCGGGGCGGTTCCGTTCGCTCGGTGACGGGCAGGTGGATTTCAAGCAGGTGTTTTCGCGGCTCACCGCGGGCGGCTACTCCTCGTGGGCGGTGCTGGAGTGGGAGTGTTGCTACAAGGACAGCGTGCAGGGCGCCACGGAGGGAGCCCCGTTCATTGCCGCGCACCTGATTGATGTGCCCACGCGGGCGTTCGACGATTTCGCCGGGGCGGCCACCGACATTGGGCGCAATCGCCGCCTGTTGGGAGTAGAGTAGTCCGTTTCCTTCTCAGGAACTCGTTCGGACAACCGATAGAGAGATAGGCGGGGGATTCATTTCCCAGCCGGATGCCGGCGCATGGACACCACCAATTCGGTCTCGACGGGAATCGAAGCCTTCCTGGGCAGTCCACTGATCAATGAGCCATCCCTTGGTGTAGTGGTCACTGACTCCAGGGGTGTCATCCTGCGCGTGAACACGGGGTTCGAACGGCTCACGGGCTATCGGGAAGCCGAGGTTCTGGGGCAGAATCCGCGCATTCTCAAATCTGGCCTGACGCAGAACGCAGTCTTCCGCGATCTGTGGCAGACGATCCGCTCAGGCCGGCCGTGGGTGGGTCATCTGCTGAACCGACGAAAGGATGGTTCGGTCTACACCGAGGAGATGACGGTAATTCCGTTTGCCGCTCCGGAGGGGGGTGCGGCGCGCTATGTCGCCATCAAGCGGGACGTGACCGAGCGCATCAAGTCAGAGACCCTGCTGCGCCTGGTGTGGGAAGAATCCAACGACGCCATGCGCCTGACGAATCTGGCCGGGACGGTGGTGCGGGTGAATCCGGCGTATTGCCGCATGATGGGCAAGTCGAGGCAGGAACTGGAAGGACAACCGTTCTCGATTGTGTATGAGACGGGCCTGCAGGAGCGCATCCTGGCGAGTTTTCGCCGCCGGCTGGCGTCGAGGGCCATCGACAGCATGATTGAACGGGAGTTGGAGTTGTGGGACGGTTCCCGGCACTGGCTCGAGGTGGGCTCATCGTTCATCCATCTCGACGGGCAGCAGATGCTGCTCAGCCTGATGCGCGACATTACGGCGCGCAAGCAAGCCGAAGAGGAATTGCGGCAGGCCAAGCTGCATGCCGAACTGGCCAACCGTGTGAAGGGCGAGTTCCTGGCCAACATGAGCCATGAGATCCGGACACCGATGAACGGCATCATGGGAATGCAGGCGTTGGCGCTGGCGACCGGATTGAACCCGGAGCAGCGGGAGCTGATTGAGACGGCGCACAACTCGGCCAAGCATTTGTTGCGCCTGCTGAGCGACATTCTCGACCTCTCGAAGATCGAATCCGACAAACTGCGCCTGGAGTCGGTGACTTTTTCGCTTCCGGCGCTGCTCACCGAGACGGCCGCGCTGTGGGGCACTCTGGCCAGGCAAAAGGGGCTCAACTTCACGTGTGAGTTCCAGGACGGCCTTCCGGAACTGGTGGAGGGAGACCCGCACCGGTTGCGTCAGGTGTTGATGAATCTGCTGGGAAACGCCATCAAGTTCACCGAAGCGGGCAGCGTCACACTGAGGATCAGGGCCGAGCCGGGGGAAGACGGCCGGTTAGAACTTCACGGGGCGGTGCGCGACACGGGCATCGGGATCCCGGAGGGGCAGTTGGAGGCGATCTTTGAGCCGTTTCACCAGGCGGATGGGTCGATGACGCGACGCTTTGGGGGCACCGGTCTGGGACTGGCCATTTGCACGCAACTGGTGCAGAGAATGGGCGGCCGCATCTGGGCCACCAATCAGCCCGGCGGCGGCAGTCTGTTTACGTTCACGGTCGTGCTCGCAGAGGCGCGGGAGGCGGGGTTGACGGTAGCGCAGTCCGGCGCAAAGCCTGTGCCCATCCGCACGGGACGCATCCTGGTGTGCGAAGACAATCCCGTGAACCGGACGCTGGCCGAACGCATCCTCGCCAAGTCTGGATACAGGACCGGCTCGGCGGGCAATGGCCTGGAGGCGCTGAGTATGTTTCACCAGGAGGAATGGGACCTCATCCTGATGGACGTGCAAATGCCTGAACTGGACGGGTTGACAGCCGCCACAAGACTGCGCACCGAGAGCCCCCGCGGGATGACGGTGCCGATTGTCGCGATGACCGCGCACGCCACAAAAGCCGACCGTGATCGCTGTTTGCTGGCGGGCATGGACGGCTATCTGTGCAAGCCGTTTTCGCCGGACGAACTGGTGACGACAGTGGAGTTACATTTGGAGCTGGGCCGCTCACGGACGAGTCCGCGCGTCTCACATAGCGAAACAGCCAGCTGAGTGTGAAATCCGTTGGCCCCCGCCGGCATTTTCCTGTAGCGTAATAGTGCGTGGAAGACCAACTCTCCCGGCGGGTTCATTCCGCCCTCGACCATTTCCAGATTGAGCTCCCGTCATGGGGGTTCGCCAACACAGGCACCCGGTTCGGCAAGTTTCAGCAGGCGGCCGCGGCCACGACGCTGGAAGAAAAGCTGAGCGACGCCGGTTTTGTGCACTCGGTGACCGGCGTCTGCCCGACAGTGGCGTTACACGTCTTGTGGGACCTGCCGGAGGGCGTGGCCAGCGCCGAGGGCGTGAGGCAGAGCGCCGCGCGCTATGGTGTGCGCGCCGGTTCCATCAACCCCAACGTATTTCAGGACCAGATCTACAAGCACGGCTCACTGGGCAATCCCGACGCGGCGGTGCGGGCGGCGGCGCTCGAACACATCCTGGACAGCGTGACGATTGCGCAGTCCACCGGGTCGCGCGACATCTCGCTGTGGTTCGCTGACGGCTCCAATTACCCTGGGACGGCCAACATGCGGCGGCGCAAGCACTGGTTTGCGGCCGGCCTGGCGGAAGCCCATGCGCGGCTGGCGGGCGAACAGCGGCTGCTGGTGGAGTACAAGCCGTTCGAGCCGGCGTTCTATCACACCGATATCGCCGACTGGGGGATGGCGCTTGAGCTGGCGCGTTCGGCGGGACCGAAGGCCAAGGTGCTGGTGGACACCGGGCATCACTACCAGGCGCAAAACATCGAACAGATCGTGGCCTGGCTGCTCGACATGGACATGCTGGGCGGCTTCCATTTCAACGACCGGCGTTATGCCGACGACGACCTGACGATGGGCTCGATCGATCCCTACCAGGCGTTCCGCATCTTCCACGAAATTTTCTTCTACGCCTGGGAGACAGGCAAGCAGCCCGACATCGCCTACATGATCGACCAGAGCCACAACCTGAAGGGCAAGATCGAGGCGATGATTCAGACCGTGACCACGGCGCAGGAGCTTTACGCCAAGGCGGCGCTGGTGGACCACGAGAAGCTGGCCATGGCGCAGACGCGCGCCGAGCTGGTGGATGCCGAGAGCTGCCTGAAGGATGCCTTTTCGACCGACGTGCGGCCGGCGATTCGCGAGTGGGCCAAGAGCAAGGGGCTGCCGGAAGACCCGATGCGGGCCTTCCGCGAGAGCGGCTACCTGGAACGGATCACGGGCGAACGGGCGGCCCGGAACGCGGCGTCCGTCAGCAGCTACGCTTGAGGCGCGGACTGGGCCAACAGGGCGCGGTGCTCCTGGAGCACCTTCTCGTGGCCGGAAACGCGGGCGAGATTGCGGAACTCGCCGGGGTCGCGCGAGTGGTCGTATAGCTCCTCGCCTCCGCCTTTGCCTTCCCAACGGATGTAGCGATAGCGATCGGTGCGGGCCGCCCAGCCGCGGATGTCTTCGAACTCGATGCGGGTGAAGGCTGCCTTCTTGAACTGCTGATTGGGGCGGTCGAGCAGGCGGGCCATGCTCTCGCCAGCCAGTCCGGCGGGCGGCGTGAGGCCGCACAGTTGGGCCAGCGTGGGATAGATGTCGACAAACTCGACCAGCGCATTGCAGGCTTTGCCATTGCCCTTGCGCCCTGGGGCGGAGATGATGAGCGGCACGCGGGCCACCTCTTCCATGAGCGACATCTTCTGCCAGTGTGTGTGTTCGCCGAGGCTCCAGCCGTGGTCGCCCCAGAAGACGACGATGGTGTTGCCGGCGAGGCCGAGGCGGTCAAGACCGTCGAGCACGCGGCCCACCTGTTCATCCATGAAGGATGTGGAGGCGTAGTAGCCGCGGCGGGCCTCGCGGATGCCCTTTTCGTCCATCTTGGCGTGGCGCCAGAGATAGGGGCGGACTCCTTTGTGCGCCTCGGGGATGTCGTCGAGATCACCGGCCGGGTTGTCGGGCATGGGGATCTTGTCGAGCGGATAGAGATCGTAGAAGCGGCCGGGAGCGACGAAGGGCAGGTGGGGCCGCAGCATACCGACGCCGAGGAAGAAGGGCTCGCCTTTGTGCTGTTCCATGAGGGCAAGGGCGTGTTCGGCGGCGTTGGCATCCGACTGGCCGCGGCCATCGGCGGTGCGCACCCACTGCATACCGCCTATGCCGCTGGGACCGGTGCGCCCGCGTTCGCCTTCGCTCTTCTCTTCCGGACCACCGGGAGAGACGGAGTGGTGCCAGGAACGGTCGTCCTGGAAGCGGTTGAGCTTCACCTCGGTGGGCACGTTCATGTGGAACATCTTGCCTTCGCGCATGGCCCGCCAACCGTTGTTCTTGAAGAGTTCGGGAAGCGTCACGGTATCGGGCAGAGCGTCGCGGAAGTCAATGTTATTGCCGAGGACTTTGGTGGTGTCGGGCCGTTTGCCGGTGAGCAGCGAGGCGCGCGAGGGACCGCACAGGGGGAACTGGCAGTAGGCGCGGTGGAAGCGGACGCCGCGCGCGGCCAGGCGGTCGATATTAGGCGTCTTGACGAGCGGATGGCCGTAGCAGCCGAGGTTCGTGTTCAGGTCGTCGGCGGCAATGAAGAGAACGTTCGGGCGCTGGCGTTGCTGGGCAAAGGCGGCGAGGGAGGAGGAGGCGAGGAAGCCGCGGCGGGTGAGGGCAGTCATGGGGTTACTCCACGTAGTGAATCTCGAACGGCTTATTCGTGATGAACAGGACGACGACATCTTCGGATGCTGTGGCGCCGTGCTCCATGCGCTGGCCCTCGGGGAACCACACGAAGGAACCGGGGCCGTATTCGCCGGCGTGCGTCACCAGGCGGCCCTCGATCACATACATGCCATGCGCGCAGGGATGGGTGTGGAGCTTGTTGATGACGCCGGCCGGATATTTGACGATGCGGATCTCCATGCCGGTGTCGGGGTCGGTGACAAGGTTCTTGCGATAGAGCGTCTTGCCGAGGTGCTCGTTGAAGCGCTCCTCCCAGGGAAGGGCGCGGGTATCGACGGCAAACAGGGGCGATTCGGCCATGCCAAATCGTATCACCGGGAATTACAGCCCGTCGGCGCCGGCTTCGTTGAGGACCTGGATGACGCGGGCGTGGAGCAGGACGATGGAGGAGTCGCGCTGGAGCACGTCGCGGTAGCGGCTTTCGACGAAGTCGGGCGGGCGGACGACGTTGCGGGCCACGCCAAAAATCTGGCGCGCCTCCTCGACGGATTTGGGCTCCTTGGAGTCCTGATATTCATCGATGGCAACGATGAGGCCGGAAAAGGGCCGCATCCAGGCGAAGGCGGGCTCGTTTAACAACATGTTCAGGAACTGGGTGGGTCCGCCGACCGGGCCGCGATTCTGCTCCCAGTCCCGCTTCTCGCTGTCGACGAGGGCCTTGTGCAGGTGCAGCACGGCGCGGTGCAATTGCGTGAGGAGTGCGTCGATGCGCTCGGGGGTGGGGGTTGGGATGGCGGACATGTGCAGTTTCCAGGATAAAGGGGCGGCCCGGGCGGTGGCGGGCTGTGAAGGGGCGGCGGGCCACAGGCGGCTGAATCTGTGAGAGTCCGTCCCGGCGGCGGGCACTGGAGTCGGTAGGGATTGTTATGACCGGATTCATTACACGGCAGGAGATCGCGCAGTGGCGGGAGTCGGGCGCGTTGCCTGGCGTACAGCATGCACCGCGGACGCCCGAGGCTGAGCGGCTGCGCGCGACGATCAACCAGTACTCGACGTTTCGCATCGAGAAAGGCGACGGCTGGTGGTGCGCCCCGCTGACGCCGGCCACCAGGGTGGTGCGCGAGCACAACATCCGGCGCGGGCGAGGCAAGGTGGTGGAGCAACTGAGCCGTGAGTTGCCGCAAGGGGCGTGGGTGCTCGATTGGGCCGGAGGCACGGGCTGGCTGGCCTCGATGCTGCTGAAGCGGCGGCCTGACCTGGTGGCGGTAAGCGTGGACATCTCCGATGTGTTGCAGGAGTGGGGGCGCGCCAACTATGCCGAGCCCATCGTTTACATCTCGGGCGACGCCACGTCGCGGCACATCTTCGAGGCGGGGATGTTCGATGCCATTGTGGGGGCGGAGTGCGTGGAGCATTTCCCGAATCTCGCTTCGGCCGTGGAAACGGCGCGGTTCTGGCTGAAGGAGAATGGCACGCTGGTGGTGACGACGCCGAACGCCGGCTTCTGGGCGCCGGAGCCGCCGGAATCGGTGCGCCGGATGTTGGGAAGGCCGCCTTCCACGGAACATGCCGAACGAGGGGATATCTACGACCAGAGCATCCCCAGCAACGTGTTGCAGGGGACGATGCTGGCGGCCGGCTTCCGCACGGTGGAGGTGGAGTTCACGCAGTATGGAGGCGAATGGCCGTTGCGCGGCATCTGCAACTACTTTGGCCAGGCACCGGCGCAATTTGCGGCGCGGTTGATGGAAGCGGTGGAGGCGATTGCGCCGCGGAGCTTTGGGCGCAAGCTGGGTTTCACGCAGATCTTTTGGGGCCGGAAATAGCGCGATGGCCTGGGCTCAGCGCCCGGCGCGCCAGTTGCCCACGGCCTCCGATGTGAGGAGCGCCCGCGGGTAGAGGATTGCCGGGCCGAGTTGTCCGTTGAAACCGGGGGCAAGCGAGACGGCACCGCTCAGGGGGCGGCCAAGAGCGGGATCGAAGCGCGTCCACCCGGCGTCACGCACAGCGCCGCCGTCGTTGAACTTGCCGTCGATGACGAAGCTGACGATCTTGGGGCCGCCATCAACGGTGCAGACAACGTGATGCCAGCGGTTCACGCCGAGGGTTCCCGGATGCGTGCCGGCGTCGGACTCGGCCACGGCCGTGCGCGCGCCGTCGTGCAGGGTGAGCTTCAGGCTGAAGCGGTTTGAGGTTTGCAGTTTGAGGCCGGGCGAATCGAGCAGCGTCTGCCCCGGCGTCAATTCCCGGAAGCGCACCCAGAGATCGAGCGAGAAGCCGGCGCGAGTGGTCAGATCAGGCAGCGCGGGCAGTTGGGTGCCTTGTGTGAGCGGAAGGCCGCCCCCGGCGAGGCGGTTGGCCTCATGCTGGCTCCACACGGCGTCGAGCAGCCGGCGGGGGATCTCGTGCACACGGGCCACGGTCTTCTGCGTTTCCGTGATGAAGAAGCGGCCGCCATCCTCGATAAAGTCGGGATAGGAGATGCGGACGGCGGGGTCGTCGTCGTAGAGCAGGATTTCGGGCTCGGACCAGTGGATGTGGCCGTTGCGCTCAATGCCGCCGCAGATCCAGCCGGGATTGCGGCCGGTGTAGTATTGCCAGTTTTCCTGCGAGACCAGCGCCTCGCCGCCGTGGTTGTGGAACCAGAGAAGGAACTTGCCGTTGGAGAACTTGCGCACGAAGTTGGCGGCGCGGGGGTGCTTCAGCGGGCGGGGGTCGGCGGGGGAGTGGATGGCATAGGCGGGTGGCGTCCAGGTGCGGCCCGCGTCCCGCGAGTAGGCGTGGCAGAGGTAGCCGTCGATGGTGCGATAAGTGGCGTAGAGGGAGCCGTCAGCGAGTTCGGCCGGATTGGCTTCGTCTGAGACCGGGCCCTTGGGCGCGCGCAGGCCCTCGTCGCCCTCGGGGAGCAATTGCCAGCGGATCTTCGATGGGTCGCGTTCGGTGAGGATGTTGTCTGAACGAAGGAAGCAGCCTTGGGATTCGATCATGGTGCCGGGATTGCCCCAGCGTCCCACCTTGGCGAAGCCGAAGATAGCCGCGCCGTCGCGGAGTGTGATGGGTTTGCCGACGCCCCAGAAGAAGCGCAGGCTGCCGGCGTAGTCGTTCTCGCGGTCGATGCGCATGTTGCGCAGGGGGATCTCGAAGCGCTCTTGGGACCAGGAGAGCCCGCCGTCGTCGGAGTATTTGAACATGTAGGCGCCCATGGTGTCGACGCGGCGGCCGACCTTTTCGTTGTTGCTGCGGACCGAGCGCAGGTTGTCGTTGTTGAAGGTGTAGAAGGCGTACACGCGTCCGCCGGGCGTGAGCAGCGGCATCACCCAGGAGGCTTCGGGACCGGTGGCCGGTTCAATGTCGACAAAGGGCGACCAGGTTCGCCCCTGATCAGGCGAGCGAATGGACACGATGTGCTGGCCGGGTTCGCCTTCCACGCCGCTCCCGGTGGTCATCAGACAGAGCCAGGTGCGGTCAGGCAGTACGACGACATAGGGCTGGTCGCAGTACCCTTCGTCGGGAATCGTGTGGCCGTTGACGATGTGGCGCGTATCGGGGCCGGCTGCGGTAGTTTGAGCGGCCAGGGGCAGGGCGGCGAGTTGGAGGAAGGAGCGGCGGGGAAAACGCATGGCCCCTTATTTATAACAACGCTGAATCGGGTGTAACATCTTGAATGAAGAAAGCGTTTTCTTAACTGGGCCCTTGTATGTCTCGAATCAGCCGGAACGTCGTTCTATTTTTGTCTCTTCTTCTCCTAGTGGCGATCTACGCGCCCGCTATGCCCGCGCAAACCAAGGTCGCGACCCCGGCGAGCGCGTTTGACCAGACCGTCAAACCGATGCTGAACCGGCGCTGTTTCGGCTGCCACAACGACCGCACCGCCGCCGGCGGACTCAACATTGCGCCGTTCACTCACCCCAGTTCCATCAATGAGTATCGCGAGGCCTGGGACAAGATCGTCTCCAAAGTCCGCTCCGGCGAAATGCCGCCCAAGGAAGCGCCGAAGCCGACAGCGGAGCAGATTGCGACCTTTACGGCGTTCATGGAGGCTGAGTTTGAGAAGGCCGACCGGAAGATTCAGCCCGACCCCGGCCGCGTGACGGCGCGGCGCTTGAACCGCAACGAATACTCGAATACGATCCGCGATCTACTGGCCGTCGATTTCCGTGCTGAGAAGGATTTTCCCACCGACGACTCCGGCTACGGTTTCGACAACATCGGCGATGTGCTGACGATTTCGCCGATGCTGATGGATAAATATGTGCGCGCCGCCGAGCGCATTTCCGCCCGCGCCATCGGGGCCGACCCGCTGCCGAAGAAGCCGCTCGAGTTTGAGTTCAGCGGCAAGGGCCTGCCGCTGCGGCGCGTCGACCGCAGCACGGTGGAGTTGACGCACCAGGTGGATTGGGACGCCGAGTACAACATCATCGTTCAGCTTCCAGGCGAACGCGCCGCTGACGCCACGCCGGTGGAGATGGCGTTTTGGATGGACGGCAAGCTCATCCATAAAATGTTGGTCGAAACCAAACCATCGAAGCTGGTCTACTTCAACCCGATGTCGGTGGAAGAGTTTAAGGTAACGCTGCCGGAAGGCGACCACGTCTTCCGCATGGCCTTCCTCAACGATGAGTTTGTGAAGACGCTGAGCGACAAAGAAGCACGCGATCAGAAGAAGAACAAGTACATTGGCGCGGTGACGTTCCAGGGACCGTTCGCACTTCCCGGCGAGCGGGCCAGCCGCAAGAAGATTCTCATTTGCGATCCGAAGACGGGTAAGGCGTGCGTGGATAAGATCCTCTCAACGCTGGCCCGGCGGGCGTACCGGCGGCCGGTGACACGGCTTGAGGTGGCGCAGTTGGCGAAGTTCGTCGACTTCGCCAAGGCGGACGGCCAGACGGTGGAGCAGGGTATCCAGCTTGCCATTCAGGCCATGCTCGTGTCGCCGAAGTTCCTGTTCCGGATGGAGCGTGACCCGAATCCGCTCGATGCCGGCAAGGTGCATCCGATTTCCGATCTTGAGCTGGCTTCGCGGTTGAGCTACTTCCTGTGGAGCTCGATGCCCGACGACGAGTTGCTGGCGCTTGCCGAGAAGAACCAGTTGCGCGAGGCGGGCGTGCTCGATGCGCAGGTGAAGCGCATGCTGGCCGATGCGCGCAGCGCCGCCTTTGCCGATAACTTCGCCGGGCAGTGGCTGGAGACGCGCAACCTCGATAGCGTAAAGCCGGACCCGGTGAAGTTCGCCGACTGGGGGCCGGACCTGCGCGAAGCGATGAAGATGGAGACGCGCCTGTTCTTTGAGAACATTCTGCGCAACAACCGGCCGATGAGCGAGTTTCTCACCGCCGACTACACCTTTCTGAACGACCGTCTGGCGCGGCACTATGGCATCGCCGGCGTGGACGGGCCTGAGTTCCGCCGCGTGGCACTCGCCACCGATCAGCGGGGCGGCATTACAAGCCACGCCAGTGTGCTCACCGTGTCGAGCTACCCGACGCGCACGTCGCCCGTGATTCGCGGCAAGTATGTGCTGTCAAATATTCTCGGCTCGCCGGCGCCTGAGCCGCCGCCCGACGTGCCCGCGCTCGACGAAGCGGCGGTGGGAAACAAGGGTTCGATGCGGCAGCAATTGGAGCAGCACCGCACCAACCCCGTGTGCGCCTCGTGCCATTCGCGCATGGATGTGCTCGGCTTCGGGCTGGAGAATTACGACGCCATTGGACGCTGGCGGACGATGGATGGCAAGTTTCCCATCGACGTGAGCGGAACATTTCCCAACGGCAAGTCGTTCACCACGCCGGCCGAGATGCGGAAGCTGCTCATCGACAATTTGCCGGACTTCACGCGCTGCATCACGGAAAAGATGTTGACCTACGCGCTGGGCCGCGGGCTGGAACGCTATGACCGCCGCACCGTGACCGGCATTGTGAAGACGGTTGCGAACGACGAGTATAAGTTTCAAACTCTAATCAGTGAGGTGGTTCGGAGCCTACCGTTCCAGAACCGGCGGGGAGAAGTGTCCCGCAAACAAGAGGGTGTAGCAAAGGGTAAGGAGATCGCTGGGCGATGATCACGAAAAAGGCGCTTCCCCGGAGAACGTTTCTGCGCGGCCTGGGCGCCGCCGTCGGCCTTCCGTTTCTGGATGCGATGACCCCGGCGTTGTCGGCGGCCACCAAGGCCCCGGTGCGCATGGGCTTCGTCTATGTGCCCAACGGCATGGACGTGCGCAATTGGAACCTCGACTATGAGGGCCGGTTGACGAAGCTGTCGCGCATCCTGGCGCCGCTTGAGCCGCACAAAGAAGACATCCTCGTCACCTCGAACCTGACCCACAACAACGGCCGCGCCCTGCTCGACGGCGCGGGTGACCACGGGCGCTGCTGCGGCTCCTATCTCACCGGCGTGCAACCGCGGAAGAGCGCGGTCGACATCCAGTGCGGCGTCTCGATGGACCAGATTGTCGCCAACAAGGTCGGCAACCAGACGCGCTTCCCCTCGCTTGAATTGGGCATGGAAGACGCCCGGCAGGCCGGCGACTGCGACTCCGGCTACTCCTGCGCTTACACAAACAATCTTGCCTGGCGCAGCGAGACCCAGCCGCTGCCGCCGATTCTCGATCCGCGCGCTCTGTTTGAGCGGCTGTTTGGCGCCGACGCCGGGTTGACGCCCGAAGAGAAGGCGCGGCGCAACAAGTACCGCCGCAGCATCCTCGACTTTGTGCAGGCTGACACGGCGAAGCTGAAGTCCACGCTGGGCCCCTCGGACAACCGCAAGCTGGATGAGTATCTCTCGTCGGTGCGCGAGATCGAGCGGCAGATTGAGCGCGCCGAAAAGGACAACGCGCAGATCGATCCAGGCATGCCCAAGCCCTATGGCGTGCCCGCCGACTTCGCCGAACACTTCAAGCTGATGACCGACATGCTCACCGTCGCGCTGCAGAGCGACATGAGCCGCGTGTTCACTTTCCTGGTGACGCGCGAAGGCACCAGCCGCGCTTACCGCGAGATCGGCATCTCCGACGGCCACCACCCGCTGACGCACCACCAGAACAAGGCGGAACTGATGGAGAAGGTGTCGCAGATCAACACTTATCATGTGAAGCAGTTCAGCGAATGGCTGGGGCGGTTGAAGAAGATCCAGGAAGGCGACTCGACGCTGCTCGACAACTCGATGATCGTCTACGGGGCCGGACTCTGCGACGGCAACCGGCACAACCACGAAGACCTGCCGACGCTTGTCGCCGGGCGCGCGGGCGGCTACATCAAGAGCGGCCGCCGAGTGGTGTACCGTAAGGAAACGCCGATGTCGAACCTGTTTCTGACGATGATGGACCGCATGGGCGTACAGGTGGAGCACTTCGGCGACTCCACGGGCCCGCTCGGCGGCCTGTCGCTGAGCTAACGCAACGGAACCGCATCCATGCAACAACAACCGAGGCCGCGCCCACCGGTCGGCGTCATTTTCGACTGCGACATGGGCAACAGCGTCGATGATGCAATTGCCCTGTCGGTTCTCTACGGCCTCGACGGCAAGGACGAGTGCCGCGTGGTTTCCATCAGCACGAGCAAGCCGAATCTGAAGTCGGCGGCGATGTGTGAGGTGATCGGGCGCTTCTACTCCGGGGCGGTGAGCGGAGCCTTTGCCGCTGTGGGGCGGTCGCTGCCCACGGGCATGGCCGTGAAGGGCGCGCTGCCGGAAGACACGAAGATCCTCGACGCGGTGCTGGGCAAGATGGGCGGCGACGGCAATCCCGTCTACCAGCACGGCATCACGAACCTGGTGGATACGGCCGAAGCGGAGGCGCTGATCCGCAACGCCTTCACCTCGCAGTATGACCAGAACTGCGTGGTCGTGCTGGTCGGTCCGGCGACGAATTTTGACAAGATGCTGAGCCTGCCGCGGGTGAAGGATCTCATTCTGGCCAAGGTGCGCACGCTGGTGGTGATGGGCGGGCGCTATCCGTCGGGCGGTCCGGAGTACAACATCAAGCTGGACATGGCGGCGGCGAAGAAGTTGTTTGCCGAGTGGCCGGGCGAGATCATCGCTTCGGGCGAGGAACTGGGCGAGCAGATTCTGTTCCCGGGCGAGTCGATTGAGAGCAAGTTTGCCTGGGCCGCGAATCACCCCATGGTGGATGCCTACCGCGCCGCTGAGCCGATGCCGTACAACGCTAAGTGCTGGGATGTGACGGCGGTGCTGCAGGCTGTGCGGCCCAAGGAGCAGTATTTCAAACTCTCCGAGCCGGGCCGCATCGAAGTGATGGACGACGGCCGCACGAAGTTCACGCCTTCGGCCGATGGCAAGCATCGCTACATGATCTTCGACCCGGAGAAGAAGGCCGCCGTCATCGAGGCCATGGTGGAGCTGGCGAGCGCCAAGCCCGTTGTGCGCCAGCGCCGCTTCCGCCCGCCCGTCGAGCAGAAGAAGGACGAGGCGAAGAAGGACGAGCAGAAGAAGAGTTGAACGTGGATCCACGCGACGCGGTGGCGAAGGCGCGCATCAGCTACGAACAAGGCGAACTGGACGAGAAGCTGCTGAGCGAAGATCCGTTTGCGCAGTTTGAGCTCTGGATGAAAGCGGCGCTGGAGGCCGGGCTGCGCGAGCCGAATGCGATGACGCTGGCTACAGTGACTAGGGAAGGCCATCCGGCGGCGCGCGTCGTGCTGTTGCGCGGTTTCGACGAACGCGGGCTGTGCTTCTACACGAACTACGACAGCGCCAAGGGCCGTGAACTGGCGGCCACTCCGCGTGCGGCGCTGAGCTTCTATTGGGCGGAACTGGAGCGGCAGGTGCGCATCCTCGGCGCGGTTGAGCGTTTGCCCCGGGAGGAGAGCGCCGCCTACTTCGCCACGCGGCCGCGCGGCCATCAACTGGGCGCCTGGGCCTCGCAACAGAGCGTGGTTGTGGCTTCGCGTGAAGCGTTGGAGCGGGCGCTGGCCGCCGCCGAGGCGCGGTTCCCGGATGAGGTGCCGTTGCCGGAGTATTGGGGCGGCTACCGCGTGCTGCCCACGGAGTTTGAGTTCTGGCAGGGGCGATCGAACCGGCTGCACGATCGCATGCGCTATCGCCGCGAGGGTGCGGCGTGGGTGCGCGAACGCCTCAGCCCGTAATGGAGGAATCCGCATGAACGATCCTGTTGCCGTGACCATCCCCGGCTTGCCGCCCGCCAACGAGACCTACTCGCAGGCGGCCATTCTGGGCGATTTGATTTTCGTCTCGGGGCAACTGGGCATCGATCCGGCGACAGGACGGCTGGCCGGCGAGGATATGGCGTCGCAGACGCGCCAGGCGATGCTCAATGTCCAGCGCATTCTGGAACACTGCGGCAGTTCGCTCACGAAGGTGGCCCGCTGCACTCTCTATCTCACCGACTACAACCGCCTCGGGGAGGCCAACGCCGTGTACGCGCAGTTCTTTCCCACCTACAAGCCCGCCAAGACCGGCATTGGCATTTCGCAGTTGTGGGCGGGGGCGCTGATTGAGATTGAGGTGGTGGCGGGGCGCTAGAGATTGAGGCTTTGCGGCATCCCGTCGATCCACCATTCCACGTGTGGCGCCTCGTCCGGCTCCGGCACCTCCCAGCGCTGCATCATCCTCTCGATGGCCGCCATAGGGACTGGCGCTGAACGTGTCCGGTTGCGCTGGAACAAGTCAGCCGCCGCGGCTTCCACATAGATGATCCTGACGCGAGCGCGATATGCGGTGAATAGATCGACCAGCGGCGCGCGCCGTTCACGAGAGAGATTGGTGGCATTCCAAATGAACGGACGGCCTGAGCGCAGATGCTCACGCGCGAGTTCCCGGGCTGCTTGCACGACCGCTCCCTGCTCGCGTCCCGGCACATCGTCGTGTTGCTCCCGGATGGCGTCCAGTGAGATTTGCGGCGTGCCCGGCATGTTCGTTTGGATCCAAGTGTCCTTTCCTGATCCGGGAAGTCCGGACATCAGGATGACTTCAACCTGACTTTGCTCGTGGGCATGATACAGGGGGTCACGGTTCTCGGCTCGAAAATATTCGAATCGGCTGAGACCCGATGGAAAAGTGCGCGGGCCATTCCAGCAGCCCGCTTCCCGGCAGAACTCCGCAAACAGTTCGACCCGATCCAGCAATTCCGCCTCGTCCGCGCAGTGACGCCCCAGCAAGTCCGCCCGCGCCAGGATGGCAAGCCAATCGCAGCGAACAGTCTGGCTCATGAGGAACGCCATGCGTTCGCAGTCCGCCCGGTCCAATAAATGATAGGGAGACTGGTGGTGCCTCACGAGCGCGCAAACCTGTTCGCGAAGCGCAAAGGGCGTCGAGTGGTCCCAGAGCAATCTCCGGGCCAGCAACGCACCTCGCCGCGAGTGTCCGCGCGATGTGATGCGGCCCTCCTCGACACGGGTGCAGACTGGTTTCGCAGAGTCATGTAGCACGGCGGCGGCAAACAGAAGCTCGCGCTGTGACTCTGGCAGGTCTCGCCACTCCGGCATTGCGGCCATGGCTTCGCACACCATGCGAGCATGCGTCCAGACATCCCCTTCGGAGTGGTATCGAACGTCCTGGGGGCAGCCCTTCATTGCTTCGAACCACTCGAATCGGCGAGTCAATTCCTCCCACTCCACGCGCCACGACGGGGGCGCCGGGCATGGGAATGGAAACAGGTTCATCGGAAGAGATCCTCTCCCTCGCGCAAGCGATTGGGCTCAATCGGACGGTCCATCCAATGAGTACCTGAATCCGCAACAGCCTGGAGGAAACTCTGACGGACGTACTTGTATCGGCCGACCACACGACCTCCAGACTCGTGCTTCAGGTACAACCCCTCCATCCACTCGCGCGACGAACAACGCGACACGCCGAGATACGACTCCAGTCCGCCGCTGCCCACCGTCGTGCCCAAGATGGGAACAGACAGCACGGGTCCGCCACTTAGCAGGGCTTGCCGCCTTGCTGTGTCGAGGAATTCTCCCACCTCAAGGTCGAATACGTCGAACTCGAGGAAGAAGTGGGGCAGGCGATCGTAAGCGATCGTGTGTCGCGCATAGAGCCACTCACCATACATCAGGTAGCGGCGCCCAAGACGCTCGCGCAACCAACCGCAGTGGTGGTGCGCCCAACGCTTGAGCAGATCGAACTGAGCCTCCCTGGCGCCACCGGTCAACTCGTGGCCGCGGCTCTGCAGCACCAGGCGCTCCTGCGAATCGAAGCTGATGCCAGAATTAGATCCATCCAGTTTTTCCTCCACGACCAGCGTGAGGCCGGCAAGCGCGCCACGCGCCACCTGCTTCAGGTCCTCATCACCAGGCTGGATTCTCGACCCGGTGATGTGAGGTGTGCGGGGGTACTTGAGAATGGGAGTCATGCCGCCGGCCGCAGCAGTGCAATGCGGTGATTCAGCACGTGCTCGAAGGTAATGTGCGCGGCTCCCGCGTCGAGCGCCATCCGCTCCAGTTGATTTTGAGTGAACAGGTGCAAGTGTTCCGGATTGTCGTCAGGGGTAGAGGGCACACTGACCAGGACGCATCGCCGCGCCACCCGCAGGGACGCGGCTAATGCCGTTTGGGGATTGCGCAGGTGCTCCAACACTTCGAGGATAGTCACCACGTCGAAAGAGCGTGCACGAAACGCCATGTGCTCCGCATGCATCCTCGCCACGCTGAGACGCTTCACACCTCCCGCGCACACGGCGGCAATGTCACGCGCGCGCAGTTCACTCAACTCGATGCTGGTCACGGGTAACTCGGGAAACGCTTCCAGTAAAGGCCAGAGAAAGGTGCCCCGCCCGCTGCCCACATCGAGCACGCAATCAGGCTGCAGTGATCGGAGGATCCCAAGCACTTTACGCACACGCGGCAGTTCGGCGTTCGCCTTGAACTTGTGCAGGCGCAGGCCGGCTTCGACTCCATCCTGGATTCCAGCCGTAGAATTGACTAACCGGCCTCGCACAAACGCGGTTGCCAGTTCAGTGAAGTAGCGCTCCATGACGCACCTTCAGGTTACCGCCACGTCACCGCTTTCCTCGTGATCCTGCCAATTTCCGGCGTGCCGAATTGCCGCATAGCGAGCCGCAGTTCGGCGTTCAGCAACTCCAGGACACGGTCCACGCCTGCCTGGCCGAACGAGGCAAGGCCCCACAGATACGGGCGGCCGATGCCCACGGCGCGGGCGCCGAGGGCGAGGGCTTTGAACACATCGGTGCCGCGGCGCACGCCGCCGTCGATCAGCACGGGGAAACCCGGGCCGACGGCATCCACAATGTCCTTCAGCGCCTCGATCGTGCCGCGGCCGCTGGCCTCGGCGCGACCGCCGTGGTTGGAGATGATGACGCCATCGGCGCCGTGCTCGCGGGCCAGCAGGGCATCTTCGGGCGTCGTGATGCCCTTGATGAGGAGCTTCATCTTGGAGAGCTTCTTCAACCGCTCAATGGTGGTCCAGGTGTGGGGCGGATCGGGCGTTGCCATCTTGGACAGGTCGATACCCTTGTACATGACGCGCCGTTCCATCCGCGCCGGGCCTTCCTTGCCGTGGCAGGCTTCGCAGGGCCGCTTATCCATGCGCCGGTAGCGCGTGTAGGTCTCGGTGTTGCGGCCGCCCAGTGTGTCGACCGTCCAGGCCATGATGGGTGTGCCCGCGTCCTCGACGCGCTTCACCATCTTCTCGGTCATATCCCAACGCGGCGCGGCATACAACTGGAACATCACCGGTTTGCCGCGTTCACGGACCACGTCTTCGATCGCCGTGCTGGTGTTGGTGGAAAGCAGAATCTCGGTTTGCCGCGCCTTGGCGGCGCGAGCCACGGCCAGTTCGCCTTCGGGGTCGTACATGCGGTGCGAGGCGACCGGGCAAAGGAAGATGGGCGTTTCAAACGGCAGACCGAACAACTCGGTTTTCAGACTCACCTGACTGAAATCCACAAGCCGCCGCGGCAGCAACTGGAAACGTTGATAGCCTTCGCGGTTGGCGCGCAGCGTCTCATCGTCATCGGTGCCGGTCATCATGAAGCCGAGGTGCGCCGGGGGCAACTTCTTTTTCGCGACCGCCTCGAAGTCCATCACGTTGAGCGCATCGGCAGGGCTGGCCAACGTGATCTCAGCGTCCTGTCCAAATGCCCCCGCGCTGAGCGGACTGGCCGCCAGGTATCGCAGAAACCGCCGCCTGTTGTGTTCGACAAGCCTCTCTCGCATCGCACAAGATCATACACCCACCCGCCCCCGGCGAAGCGTCGCCCCCACGCCGCCCACGGCCGCTCGCGGCCATCTATAATGGTTGCGGGTTCCTTCCCGCTCATGAGCAACATTCGCGTCCTGGTAGCAAAGCCAGGTCTGGATGGACATGACCGCGGCGCCAAGATCATCGCCAGGGCCCTTCGCGATGCCGGAATGGAAGTGGTTTACACCGGCTTGCGGCAGTCCCCGGAGATGATCGTGAACGCGGCCATGCAGGAAGATGTCCAGGTGATCGGACTCTCGATTCTGTCGGGAGCGCACACGGCGATCGTGCCGCGGGTATTGGGGTTGCTTCGCGAAAAGGGAATGGACGATGTCGCGGTGGTGGTTGGGGGAACGATTCCCGACCACGATGCCGCGGAGTTGAAAGAACAAGGGTGCGCGGCGGTGTTTCAACCCGGAGCCTCCCTGGAAGAAATCACCGGCTTTGTCCGCTTGGCGGCGCGCGCCCGATAAGGACCCGCACCCCGGCTGGCCAGCCGCCAATGGGGTAATCCCGGAGGCCTGGGCCTTCGGAGAAAGAGTTCAATGCAAGAAAAGAATATCGCCGTATTTGTCGATTACGACAACATCGAAATCGGCGTCAAGAGCACGCTTTCGCGCGAGTTTTCCGTGGGCGTCGTGCTCGATGCACTCAAGGAGCGCGGCCAGATTGTCGCCAAGTTCGCGTACGCCAACTGGAGCCGCCAGGAAGGCGCGACGCGCCAGATGGCGGAAAACGCCGTTCAGATGGTGCAGCGCATCCCGTCGCCGCGCGGGGACAAGAACGGGGCCGACATCAACCTCGCCCTGGATGCGCTGGAAATGGCGTTCACACACGCCCACGTCAACGCCTTCGCCATCGTCAGCGGCGATTCGGATTTCGTGCCGCTGGTGAACAAGCTGAAGGAGTACGGCAAGACGGTGTTCATCGTCGGAGGCAAGGCGTTCACCTCCACCATCCTCCAGCAGAACTGCCACGAATTCGTGAGCTACGAGTCTCTGTTGGATGATCGTCCGGTGGCCACACCCGTGCGCGAAGCGCGCGAGCCGCGCGAGCAACGCGAACAGCGCGAGCAGCGCCCGCAGCGGGAAAGCAAACTGCCGTTCATCAAAGATCCGCACCGGGATCGCGAACGCGAGCGCGAGAGGGAACCGAAACGCGACGCCGCCGAACACAAGGAAAAGCAGCGCCAGCGCCCGGCGCCGCTCGACCTTTCGCAGGCCATGCCGCTGGTGGAACGCGCGCTCGAAGTGCTCGAACGCCGCAACGTGCAGCCGCAACTCGGTTTGCTCAAGTCCACCATGCTGCAGCTTTCACCGGCGTTCAACGAGCGCGCCTACGGCGCACACAGCTTCTCGGAGTTCGTGGAGCGCATGAAGGCCTCCGATTACGTGAAGGTGACCGGCTCGGGCGGCCGCTACATCATTGAGCGCAAGGGCGGCTCGGTGCAGGAGATTCCGCCCGCCAAGCCCGAAGACACGCTGCCGCCGCTGCGCGACGTTCTGGAAACGCACCGCCTCGATATGGAGGAGGGCATGCCTGCCGAGTCGCTCGAAACCTGGTTTGGCGAAGAGATCGAAGGGTTCGACCTCAAGAGGTTCGGCTTCCAGAGCTTTGCCGAGTTCCTCAACTTCGCGCAGGACCGCCTGGTGGTTCGCGTGGAGCCTTCCGAGGACCACGGCCTCACGGTGTACCTCGGCGCGGAGTTCTATCCGCCCGCTCCGCCGCCGGCTCCCGTGCGCCAGGAAGATGAGGAGGAGGACGATGGTCCTCAACCCATCGTCAGGGGCCAGCCCTCGTTCCTCGAACCGGACGCCAAACCCGTGTCGCCCCGCGCACGCAAGAAGCGCGCTCCGTCAACGGTGGACGGCAACAAAGCTCCCGCCCCGCGCAAGCGGGCCGCCACGCCGCGGAGGAAGCCCACCGAATGATCGAGCGGATCACGCCTCCTGGCGCGGTCAGCCCGCGGGGCCCCTATTCGCATGCCGTTCGCGCGGGCAACTTCATCTTTGTCTCGGGGCAGGGTCCGATCGACCCTGCCACCGACAAACTCTCCTACGGCACGATTGAACATGAGACGCGCCTCGTGTTGAACAACGTGAAACGCATCATCGAAGGTTGCGGAGCGACGATGAAGGACGTGGTCAAGTGCAACGTCTATCTCCGCAACGGCACTGATTTTGCCGCCATGAACGCGGTTTACGCCGAGTTCTTCGGCGAGGCCAAGCCGGCGCGCACCACAGTGGAGACCAAGTTCGCCGACCCGCGGATGCTCGTCGAAATCGACTGCATCGCCTATCAGGAATAGCGCACGAGGCTAGACGCCGCGCGCGAACAGATCCTTCACGGGGCGTCCCTTCCCGTCCTTGGTGACGTAGAAGGGGCGCCTTTCGATTTCCGCGCCTGCATCGGGAGCGATTCCCATCGCGCGGTAGATGGTGGCGTGCAGGTCTTCGATCTGGATGGGATCCTTCACCACTTTGCAGGGGCGTTCGTCATCGGTCACGCCATGGACGAAGCCTCGCTTCATGCCGCCGCCGGCCAGAAGCACGCTTCCGGCTTCAGTGAAGTGGCGATGCATGCCGTAGTGTTTGATCTCGCTCATGCGGTCCGGCTGTTTCACCTGGTCCTTCACGGTTTTGCCTGGCTTACCTTCCGTGATGAGGTCGCGGCCAAATTCGCTGGCGAGCACGATGAGCGTGCGGTCAAGCATGCCGCGCTCTTCCAGATCGAGGATCAACTGTGCGATCGGCGCGTCGATCATCTGCTTCATATCCGCGGCGCGGGTGTGCCCGTTCTCATGGGTGTCCCAATAACGGAACGGGATGTACTCGGTGGTGATCTCGATGAAGCGCGCGCCGGCTTCGGTGAGGCGCCGGGCGAGCAGACAGGCGCGGCCGAAGCGCGAATCGCCATAGGGCGCGCGCCGGTTCTCGGGCTCAAGGTTCAGGTCGAAGGCAGAGGCGGCAGGCGAGGTGAGCAGCCGGTGCGCGTTCTCCACGCTGCGCTTGAGCGATTCCTGTTGCACGCTCGACGAATCGCGCAGCAGCGGGTTTACTGCGATCAGGCGTTGGTGACGCGCCCAGCGCTCAGCGAAGCGTTCGCGCGAGATGTTCGCCGGCGGGCGCACACTCGATGCCGCATCTTCAGGATTGGGAATGAAGAACGGGCCATACTCGGTTCCGAGAAAACCGGCCGTGTGGAAGGCCTTCAACGAATCGCTCTCGGCGCCGATTTCCAGCGATTGGCCGACGTCGATAAAGGCCGGCATGTTCTCGTTCCTCGGGCCGAGGATCTTGCTGATCCAGGAACCGATGTGCGGGCAGGCCACGCTCTGCGGCGGCGCGTAGCCGGTGTGCCAGTGGAACTGATGGCGGCTGTGAAGGATGAAGCCGAGGTCGCCCGCCTGGTAGCTGCGCACGAGCGTACAACGGTCCATCACATTGGCGATGCGTTCAAGGCCTTTCGACAGACGCACGCCGTCCACTTTGGTGGGAATGTCGGGGAACGTGCTCAGCACGCGCGCTGATTCGAGGCCGCTTTCGAAGGGCGTGTAGCGCTTCGGATCGAAGGTCTCGGTTTGCGCCATACCGCCGGCCATCCACAACAGGATGAGCGTGTCCGCCGTCGGCTCCACCTTCTCGGCGGCGATGAGCCGCTGATTCCCACCGGCCATGACGGACAGTGTGGCCGCGCCTGCTGTCTTCAGAAAATCACGCCGCGAACGGTCACCGTACATATTGGAACTCCGGACTCAAGAACACGCTCCACAGCAGGTCTTCCAGACCTTCGGGCTTGCCACCGCGCAGATACTCGGCGGCAATGGCGGCCTCAGCGGCCGAGGGCTTGCGAGCCAGCGCATGGGCGTAGACGCGGCCAATCAGCTTCTGTGTGTCGCTCACCGCTGGCGGGCGCGCCACCGGCGTTTCGCCCTCGGCGGCGATCAGGCGGTCACGCACCGGCTCCTCGGTGAACACGAAGAAACGGATGCGCGGGTTGATGTCGCTCGCCAGCGACTCGACATCGACACCCACCGTAGCCGTCAGCCGCGCGGCACCCCTGGTATCGAGCGCCACCATCGATGGCACCTTCATCATCAGCGCCTGCGAGGGCTGCCGGTCTCCTTTGAAGGCGATGGCGCCATTCGTGGATGCGAATCCGATGCCGGCCCATCCGGCGCGGGTGCGGCCAGGGTCGTAGCTATCGACGTCCTCAACAACGAGCCACACCTTTGTCACGCCTTGCAAGGGCTTCGCGCCCTGCAGCGGGACATCGCACGTGACCTTCTGCGCGTTCACCACGCCGGAATCAAACACCGGCTTCGGCGGCTCCGGCAGCAGGCCCATCATGCGCCGCGCGCCGCGCCAGAGGGCCGTCGCGATGGTCGAGCCGTTCACCACTTCCAGGGCTTCGAGAGTCGTCGGATTGTTCACTCGCTCGGTGATCACCTGATCGCGGATCGGACGGCCCAGCGCACGCGTGAGAGGCGAGCTCTTCAATTGCCACTCGCGCACATAGCGGGCTGCCCCGGCGCCACGCGGCACAAGGGTTCGCCATTCGCCGGTGATGGCGCTCACGGCGTCGGAGAACTGCTCGGCGCTCAAGCGGCGTGGCGACGGCCCGCGAAACACAAACGGCCCGGCGTCCTCGCCGGCGGCGCTCGCCGCCATGTAGGCGCGCGACGTCATGAGCGTCCGCAGAAGATGTTGCACATCCCAACCGTGCGACACAAAGTCCGCGGCAAGCCAGTCGAGAATCTCGGCGCTCCAGGGCTCGGCGTCCATGTCATCGGCGGGCTCCACCAGACCGCGGCCGAACAGCGCCCGCCAGTAGCGGTTGACGATGGTGCGCGGCGTGCGTCCGTTCTCCGGCTTGGTGAACAACTCCGCCACGGCTGCCCGTTTCACTTCAAGTGCAGACTCGTTGGCGGGCACTGCGCCCAGTTCGGGATACAGGAACTTCAGCGCCGCCTTCTCGCCCGTGGGCGCGTCGCAGCGGTAAATCGGCAATGGCGCGTCAGCGAAGAAGCTGGCCAGCCCGTAGGCATCCTTGAGCTTCCACTGGTTGATGAAGCTGTCGTGGCAGGCATTGCATTTCAGGTTGATGCCGAGGAAGATCTGCGCGCTGTTCTGTGCCGCCTGCAGCACGGGAATCTGCGACGCGCTCACATCGCCGCGCCAGTTCACGCCGATGAGGAAGCCGGCCGGATCGGTCTTCTCCACCGGGTTCAGCAACGCGCGGATGAACTTGTCCATGGGCACGTTCTGTTCGAGCGCCATCTTCAGCCAGGGTGTGATCGACTGCCGCTCGCCGTGATAGACGACGCCCTCGTCGTTGCGCAGGTGGTCGTTCCAGAAGCTGATCCAGTGGTCGGTGTAGCGGCGCTTGTCGGCGAGTAGCGTATCCAGGAGGCGCGCCCGCTTGTTGGGATCGCGGTTCGCTTCGAAGCGCTCCAGTTCTTCGGGCAGAGGCAGGAGGCCCCAGATGTCGAGATAGGCACGGCGTGCGAACTGTGCATCACTCACGCCGGCGGGCGGGTTGACCTTGCGTTGACGCCAATACGCCTCGATCAAACGATCGAGAGGCGCACCAACACCGGCCGGCACCACGGGCGCTTTCAATGTGAGCGAAGGTCTCCAGGCGCTCATGGCCGCAGCCTCCGGAGCGCGCGCGCCGGCATCGATCCAACGGCGCAGGATGCTGACCTCATCCTCGGCGAGCGGCGGGCTGTTCAACGGCATGCGCGTGCCCTTTTCCCCCAGCACGCGCGCCAGCAAGAGACTGCCCTGGCTGTCACCCGGCTTCACCGCCGGACCGCTCACGCCGCCGGCCAGCATCTCCGCCCGCGTGTTCAAGGCAAGCCCGCCCTGCTTCATGCGCGCGTTGTGGCAGCCTGCGCATTTGGCGACCAGCAGCGGGTGTACCTGCCGCGCAAAATCCGGCCCCTGCGTCTGCGCCATCGCCATTGCGGGCAGCAGCGCCCAAATCCAGTTCCGCACTCTCATTTAACCCTTCTTCGGCGCCGCCAGCGGGAGGTTGTCGCGGACGAGGTCAGCGCTGTGGATTTCGCTGATCACCGCGCTTAGGTTGGGATTCCGCAACGCCCACAGGTAGGCTTTCTGCGGCCGCTTCAACGGCCCCGGAACAGCGTCTTCAATCAGCTTCACGCGCTCGGGTGGATCGATGGTCCCGTTGTTGCGCCCGTTGAACACAGGGCGCGCCACCTTCATCGCCACCACGCCGAAGTCCTTTTTCCTTGCCTTTTCGAGCACGGGCTCCATCCACTTGCGATTGACGATGCTGTAGGCCACCATCGCCACCGAGTAGACGCCCGTATCGATGGCCGCGTTGAGCACACCACCCGGATCGTTGTGCGCGCTCACGCCGAGGTAGCGCACACGGCCGTCCTTCTTCAGCTTTTCGAAAGCCTCGAAGATCTCGGGGTGGCTCGCCACCTCGTGCGGCGTGGAGGCCCCGTGCGGGCACATCAGCAAGTCCGTATGATCGGTGCCGAGGCGCTTCATGCTCTCTTCGAAAGAATCGAAGATGATCTGCTTGTAGTTCTTGCCGCGGTCGATCCGCTCGCCGTAGTGGCGCGAGAGGACGTTGGCCAGCGCCGCGCCTTTCACCTCAGTCACCTGCGCGTTGAAGTACATGCCGAGGTAGTCGTTGTTCAACGCCTCGCGCTGTTCGATCTCTTCCTGCGCCAGGCGCTCCATGCGCTTCTGTTCGCTTTCACTCAACGATGCGAACAGGTCGGCATAGATCTTCGTGCGATTGATGTCCCAAACAGAGATTTTCGTATTGAGGAAGAAACTGTCGCGCTTGCGAGCCTTCAGCACGTGGGCGTAACCCAACTCGCTCTTGCCGTTGCCGTAGGCGGGCGCTGTGTCGAGGTAGTTCAAGCCCATATCAAGGGCCAGCAGCACATGCGCCCAGTTGGTGGGCGAGATCGTGTTGCCGCCCATGACGACTTCGCTGATGTGAAAGCCCGTGCGGCCCAAACGGCGGTAGGACATGCCGCTCTGCCGGTTGCGCCACTCGCCCTGGGAATCGGCCGGAGCCGCATCCGCCTTCGTCGCCAGGCCCGCGGCCAGGGCCGCCGCTGTGAACTCTCTTCGCGAAATGCGCGTCATGGGCGCATTTTCTCACACTGCCCGATTCAACCGCGCCGCGAGAGGAGCTTTTCCGTGAGACTCTGCTTCTCCGGGGCGAATTGCCGCGCGGCCGCGGCGAGGTAAGGGCGGAATTCGTCGGACCAATAGGCGAGGAAGCCTTTCCGCCGAACCTCTTCGAGTGTGTCGCGGTAATGCGCCAGCAACGCCTCATCGAGCAACTGCGTGGTTCGCAGCGCCGCCACAAAGCCTGACCTGCCCAGCCGGGCCGCCGTTTGCGGGGCACGCCGCAGCGCACCGAGCGTCATCACCGCCGACAGTTCGAGCAGCGTCCGCTTCTGCGCCGAGGCCTCTGTGTTCATCTCACGCCACAGCCGTTCGACGGACTGGACTGCGGGCGCGGGCATCGACATGGCCTCACGCCGGATGGTCCGCCAATCGTCGCGCAGCCCTTTCACATCGAGAGGCGGCGTGTTGATGGTATCGGCCAGTTTTTCGCTCGTCCGCTCGAGGCCCGCCAGCAGTTCATCCATCGTTTCGAAGCGCTCTTCCGGAGCGAGCAATCCCTCTTTGGCGAGGCTGGCCGAGATTTCACGGATCACGTGCCGCCCGGCGCCGCTGAGGTCAGCCAGCGCCGCCATCACCCACACTGGCGAGGCGCGGAAGACGAGCAGGCCCACCATCTCGATGCCATTACCCGCCGCGCGCCGCACGGCGAAGTCGTTCGCCAGTTGCCCCTGTTGCTCATAGATGCCATCGAGATTGCCCACCTGCTCGATGAGGAAGCGCAGGGTCGAATCGACGAGGTTGTTGTAGAGCCGGGTCCGCCGCAGCGATGCGGGCAGAGTGGTCTCACCCAGTTCGCGCACCAGGCCCGCGGCCAAGCCCGTGGCCGTGCGCAGCACTCGTTCCGGAAGCGACGCGGCGTAATGCGTCCAGTTGCCTGCCATACTCTCACTATGAGCGATCGCAACCGTCAGGTGTGGCTCGTGTCGCGCCCCACAGGCTGGCCGAGTGAGGAGAACTTCCGGCTTGTCGAAGCGGCGATGCCCGTGCCGGCTGAGGGCCAGGTGCTTGTTCGCATGCTGTACACCTCAGTCGACCCCTATCTGCGCGGACGCATGCGCGAGCGCGCCTCCTACATCGACCCGATTCCGCTCGACAGCGTGATGCAGGCAAGCTCGGTGGGGCGGGTCGCGCAATCGCGCAACCCGAAGTTCGCCGAGGGCGATTACGTTGGCGGCATGCTTGGCTGGCAGGAGTACGCCGTGGCCGGCGAACGCGAGATCCGCACGATCGATCCCACTCTTGCGCCCGTTTCCACGGCGCTGGGCATTCTCGGCATGCCGGGGCTCACGGCCTATTTCGGACTCACGGAGATCCTGCAGGCCAAGGCGGGCGAGACGCTGCTTGTCTCCGGGGCAGCGGGGGCGGTGGGCAGCGTTGCCGGGCAGATCGGCAAGATCCTCGGCATGCGCGTCGCGGGCATCGCCGGCGGGGAGGCAAAGATCCGCTGGCTCCTGGATGAGCTAAAGTTCGATGCCGCCTATGACTACCAGGCTGAATCCGATCACCGCGCGCGCATCGCCGCGCTGTGTCCCGGCGGGGTGGACTGCTACTTTGACAACGTCGGTGGGGCGATCAGCGATGGAGCGCTGCTGAACATCAACGAGCGCGCGCGCATCGCCATTTGCGGTCAGATCTCGCAATACAATCTCGACAAACCGGAGATGGGTCCGCGCCTGCTGTTTCAGCTCATCATGAAGCGCGCGCGCATGGAGGGCTTCCTCGTATTCGACTTCGCGAAGAAGTACGGCCCGGCTCTGGCGCAGATGGCGGAGTGGGTGCGCGCGGGCCGGCTCATCAATCGTGAAACGGTGATCGACGGGATTGAGAATACTCCGCGCGCCTTCCTGGGCATGATGCGCGGCGAGAACACGGGCAAGATGATTGTCCGCATCGCCGCCGAGTAGCGGTCAGTAGTAGATGCGCCCTTCGCCGGGTACGGGTTCGTGCCAATCGCCGGCACGCAATGCCTGGGCAGCCACGCGCGCCGCGATGACGCTATCGAGCGCATCGCCGCCGGGATCATCCACCACCAGAGCGGGCGCCTCGAACGCGCGAGCCAGTTCTTCGCGTGCAGCCCATAGTTGCGCGCCTGGTCCCTTGTACGGGACTCGCAGTCCCAAGTGTTGCAACGTGGAGGCCGGGCACACTTCGATGAGCGTCGTCGCGCCGGGCCGCGGCGCCTGCTGCGGCGCCACCACATGGCGTCCTTCCCCTAGCAGAGGGCTCACGAGTTCGCTCATGACGCGCCAGGTCTGCCGGTAGAGCCGCAGATTCCACGAGGCAAACGGGACCTTCGCTTCGCGCTCCACAGCGCGTTTTTTCTCGTTGGCGCTGCGCTGCTGGCAATCGGCCCGAAATGCATCCGCGTTGCGAAAGCTCTCGCTGAACCCGCGCGCCCAATGCTCCCAGCCACCGTCCATCAACTCCGCCGGCAGAGACAAGGGCGCATCGATTCCCACCACGCACCCGGCGCTGGCAAGGAACTGCACCAACGGCTCGCCCAATTCCGCTTCCCGCTTCACCCAAGTTATGGCGCCGCCATCGATGCGTGCGATCCAGGTGCGCCGCGCGGCATCGCGGGCGCCGCTGAAGTCGATCCCGTAAACGGTCACTCGCCCTTGGGCAGCATCATGTAGGTGACCAGCGCAATGGCCACCAGCCGCCCCTGATCGTTAGTGAGATCCACCTGCGCCACGGCGAGCGTCTTGCCGCGGCGCACGAACTTCGCCCGCGCCTCCAGGTAAGCGCCCGTGACCGGCAGCAGGTAGTTGATCTTCATCTCGGTGGTGGTCACCGGCTGTTTGCCGCCAAGCAGGCTGATGAGCCCCATGCCGGCGGCCGCATCCGCCATCGTCGCCGTGACGCCGCCATGCACCACGCCGGCGATGTTGAGCAGTTCGGCGCGCAGGGCAACGCGGATCGTCATGCCATCCTCGTGGCGCTCGCGCACCTCAATGCCCAGGTAGTGATTGAAGTCCATCATGGTCGACCCGTTTCCTCAGCGGGGCGGCATGCGCAAGGCGCCGTCGAGCCGCACCACTTCCCCGTTCAAGTACCGATTTTCCACGAGATGGCGGACCAGCGAGGCGAACTCCGCCGGATCGCCCAACCTCGGCGGATGGGGCACCGTGGCGCCCAACTCCAGGCGCACCTTCTCGGGCAGCCCCTGCAACAGCGGCGTGTCGAACAAGCCCGGCGCGATGGCGCAGACGCGTATGCCGAGGCCGGTGAGTTCGCGCGCCATGGGGAGAGTGAGCCCCACGATGCCTGCTTTCGAGGCGGCATACGCGGTCTGGCCGATCTGGCCCTCGTAGGCGGCAATGGAAGCGGTGTTCACGATCACGCCGCGTTCCCCGCCCTCATCCGGCTGGTTCTTCGCCATGAGCGCCGCCGCAAGACGGCAGACGTTGAAGGTGCCGATGAGGTTCACCGCGATGACGCGCTCGAACTCACTGAGGGCAATCGGCCCTTCCTTGCCGAGCATCCGTTTGGCCGTGGCAACGCCGGCGCAATTCACGGTGATGTGGAGCGCTCCCCATTCGGCGTGGATCTTCTCGAGCGCCGCGGCGACACTGGATTCGCTCGCCACATCGGTTTCGCAGAAGAGGCCGCCGATCTCCGCCGCCACGCGCTGCCCCTGGGCGGCATTGCGGTCAAGCACGGCCACGCGCGCCCCGCCCGACGCCAGCAGGCGTGCCGTCGCTTCGCCCAGGCCCGAAGCGCCGCCGGTGACCAGCGCTACACGTCCCGCCAAATCCATCGCAATCAATCCTCCCGTTGAAACTGTTGTGCCGCTCCCGTTTCGAGCATCGCACGGATCGCGTCCTCCCCACAGCCGGCTTCGCGGAGGATGTCGATGGTGTGCTCGCCCACCTCGGGAGCCCACCGCGCCGGCTCCTTCGGCGTTCCCTCAATGTGAAACGGGCTGGCCACGGTTTTCATCGGGACCGGGGCATCAACGACGTCGGCGAACACGCCGGCGGCGGCCATCTGCGCGTCGTTGGGGTGCTCCTTGGTTTCGGGAACGACGCCATAGAGCACGTCGCACTCGGCAAACCGCCGCTTCCACTCCTCCATCGGGTGCGCTTCGGTGATGGCATCCACCTGCGCCACCAGTTCGGCCGAGTTCGCGCGCCGGGCCTCAGGCGTGGAGAAGCGCTCGTCAGCAATCCACGCGGGCCGGCCGAGCGCCGTGCAGAGCTTGGTCCAGTCCTTGGCCGGATCGAGCAGACAGAGCAGGAACCGGCGGCCATCGGCGGTCGCGTAGTGATTCACCAGCGGGTTATGCGGTTTAGCGCGGGTCTGGCGCTCGGCAAACTCGGCCCCGCACAGGGCGGCCTGCGTCATACTGCCGTTTGACCACACCCCGTTGTGCATCAGGTTGGCCGTCACCTTGCCGCCCTCGCCCGTTCGTTCGCGCCGGTAGAGCGCCATCATGATGGCCCCAAAGAGCGACATTGCCGTGGGATGGTCGCCGAAACCGCAAGGGGAGATGGCCGGGTCGCTGCCGGCGTTGCGGATGTATTGCATGAGGCCGGAGCGGGCGAAGTAAGCCGTCATGTCGTAGCCGGGTTTGTCGGCTTCCTCGCCCACCTCGCCATAGCCGGTTACCGAGGCGTAGATCAGGCGGCTGTTTTCCGGCTGAAGGTCCTCGTAGCGCAGGCGAAATTTTCGCAGCAGGGGCGGCTGGTAGTTGGTGACGAAGACGTCGGCGGCGCGGACGAGCGCGAGCAGGGCGTCGCGGGCGGCAGTCTGGTTCAGGTCAAGGGCGATGCTGCGCTTGCTACGGCTGTCCATGATCCAGCAATAGTTCCAGGGGGTGACCGGCATTCCCGGCGCAAATGCAAGAAAACGGTAGGGATCGCCCAGCGGCGGGCGTTCGATCTTGATGACGTCGGCGCCGTAATCCGCCATCACCGCGGCGGCGCTGGGGCCGGCGATGTAGGTGGCGCAATCGACCACCCGAATGCCCGACAACACGTTGTGAACCGGCATGTGTCCTGGTACTGTATCGCAGCTCCAACTAATGAGCTACTGCGGGCAGTACCAAGCGGCTTGAGATTCGGTACCACGGCTATATTGGGCTACGGCAGTTCTCCTTTCAGAATCAAGGAACACAAGAGGAGAGGACACCGATATGTTCACCATGGGTACGCACACCGAGGGCTATACAAGCGGCACGCGCGGCCACGCGAACGGCGCGGCTGACAAGCGCCGCAGCCCGCGGTTGCAGAAGGACCGGTTTGCGCAAGCCAAGGTGAACTACCAGAGCCGTCCTGGCTTTTCGGAAATGGTCCAGGTGCGGCTGGTGGATGTCAGCGCTACCGGATGCGGCATCGTGTCGTCGGTGAAGCTGGCCCCAGGCTCCATTGTCTCGATTGCCGGTCCCTTCTCGGCCGACGGTCAGGCGCGGGAGAGCCGTATGCGGGCCCGTGTAGTGTGGGCAGCGGCTAATCCGGGCGGCGGATTTCGCTGCGGGCTGGCGTTTGAGGAGGACTTCAACGGCGCTTCAACGGGGACCAAGGAAGAGCCGGCGCCGATTTCCGAGGACACCCCCGACCTGTACGAAGTACTGCAGATCAGCGCCAAGGCTGACATGGACACCATCCACCGTGTGTTCCGGCTGCTGGCCCAGCGGTTCCATCCGGATAATACCGAATCCGGCGATCCGGATATGTTCCGCAAGGTCTACGATGCGTACAAAGTCCTCAGCGACCCGGAACGGCGCGCGGCCTATGACGCGCAGTTGCAACGACTGCAAACCCGCCGCTGGAAGATCTTCGAACGGCCCCAGGCTGCTTCGGGCGTGGCGGCCGAGAGACGCAAGCGGCAAGGTGCGCTCGCTCTGCTCTATGTGAAACGAATGCAGACGCCGGAGAGCCCCGGCTTGTCGTTGCCTGACCTGGAAGACCTGCTCGGGGTGCCGCGGGAGCACCTCGAATTCAGCCTCTGGTATCTGCGCGAAAACGGGCTCATCACGCGCACCGATAACGGGCGGACCGTGATCACGGCCAAAGGAGTGGATGAGGCGGAACGGCTGGAATCGGATCCCGACGGGCCGAAGCTGTTTCTGCCGTCGGCGCACGATGGTGCGACGGCCGGATAGAGGAGCGCCAAGCCGGGCCAGGTTGAGAGAAAAAAAGGCCGCCGGGCGTCTTGGGCCGACCGGCGGCTAAAGCTCGTGCGCCCTTGGAGATTCGCGCACGAATTCTTCGGATTGGAAGAGGAAACTCGATAGTCCGCCCTTAGGCCAGCAGCCCTCCATGGCCGAGTGAAGCCAGTTCCCACCCGGAAATGCGATACCGCGACAGCATGGGCGGCATGAGCAGGTCCACAACATTGGGTTTGGCGGAGCGGAAGCATCCCGGCGCCGACACGATGGGAACGTCGTCTTTGTAACCGAATAAGAGCAGGTTGCCTGGCTCGACCGGAGCAAGGAATTTCTCAATGTGCGACTCGATGGCCACCATGCCCCTGCCTACGATATCCTCCGGTCCGGCGGGCGCCGTCGTCGACGCTACCAGGATGCAGGTGGGCTTTGCCCGCAGCAGGTGTTGGAGCGAGCGCACTACGTGTGACTCATCTTCCACGCAGGCCAGGACATAATTCGCCGTCACGCCAAAGCGCTCGAGACGCTGCCGCATAATGTTCTCAAACAGTTGCCGGGCCCTGTCACCCGACCCCGGATCGGAGTAAAGGACGGCCACCGCGGGCTGGCGAATGGGACGCGCCTGCAGGATCGGTCCGCGCTCTCGCAAAATCGAAATCACGGCTTCCAATTGGGCCTGGGCAACCGCAAATGGCGCGCTCTTTACGGTGGCAATTCTCTGTCCCGCCTTTGCATAGGCGAAATTGCTCGCCGTGGCTATGACGATGCTCGCCGCGCAGTTAATCTGCCGCAGCAAATCGTCATCCACCAGAACGCAGCAGTCTTCGGTCGCAATCAGGTTGGCGCGGCCACCGGCGGCTAACTTTACCTCCAGACAGCCACACCCCATCTCCATGCCAACCGCTTGCACGGCATGGTCTTCCCCGATCTCGCCTTCCTCCAACTCGGTCACCCAAACCTGCGCCATCCCCTCGGTTTCCAACAGCCGGATGTCATCATCGCTGATGACATGGCCTTTTGCCAGTAGCTTTCTACCGCCGGCCTTGAAGATGGTGCAGCACAGAATCCGCCCTGCGGACTCTCGAATATCGACAGTCTGAGCTTTCATCGGTTCCCTCTTCGGAGGACTAGTACTTCTAGTCCGGTCCTGCTGTTCTAAATCGTACACCCTATGGGCAGAGTTGGGAAGGTTCAATTAGTGATAATTTTTGCTACGATCAGCGGCGATTATCACCAATTATGCTCCAGGTATAGCCCTTCTCCTCCTGTTCGGTGTACATCAGCACGCCTACTCTAGGAAGGGCACAACCAACTAGCCCGCTGAGAGTATGTTCGGCGGGAGTCTGGAAAATCTCAGAGGAATACCACCCACTATTTTGGGCTATCTCTCTCTTTTTGTCGGCTAAAAGTGTGGCAGTAACCTACAGGTGGTCGTCAAACCGGATGCAGATCTCGTAAGAGGCCCGCACTTGGTCGCCCGCAGGCAGCCAGCGATACCCTGGCACCCCGAACATTTCCTGCCGCTCCACCATGTGCCGTCGGGTCTCGGGCATGGGAGAAACGCCGAACTCCATGCCGCAGGTCATGGTTTGTCCTGCCCAGGGAGTGTGCGTGCGGAGACAATTTTCCTCCCAGCGACCCAGCCAGGGGAAATCAGCACGCTTCCAGCGGTACCCAAACCAGACCTTGACGCGAGGAGAGAAGGCCGCGAAATAGGCCTCCCCGGCAAGCGGGTCCATGAGGTGCGCCGTGTAGCCGGCGCTCCTCTCGGCTGCCGGATAGAGGCGCAGGTCGAGTGTGGAACCGTCGGCCATCGGGCAGTGTGGCCAGAGGAACTCCGCGCCCGGTTTTTGCCAGGCCAGCAATCCTCCCGTGAAATCCCCTTCAAACACCTTGGAGCGGGTGGCGCTGGCGGCAAACTGCGTCACCCCGCGCTCGATGAAGGGCGGCCCCATCGAAACATGCTGCGTCCAGGCCGTAGGCCAGTCATGCGCATTGTGGTTGGTGATCCGTTCCTCGACAAATACAGTGTCGCCCTCGAGCCGCAGCCTCCGCTCAAAGTCGAGGCGGCAGAAGGAGAACTCGGCCCGCTGCACGAGTGTGTCGTCCTCGGAGGCAAAGTCATAGCAGGCTACGGACGCCTCTCCGTGTACACCGAGCCCGGCCCGCCATTCCGATTCGCTCGGCCCGCCGAACACGTCCAGACACAGGTTGTGCCCCATGATGCCGGCCAGCAGACGCGCCTCCGCGTTGTTGCCGAAGATCGCGTGGTGTTCAGGACCAAAGCTGCCCGGTTCGATGGTCTCCCACGGTGGCACCCAAAGCGGATTCACACCGCTCGCTTTGTGCAGCACCTCGGCGATGTGGCCGCCTTCGCCCAACACCGTAACCCGTACCTGATCGTTTTCCAGTTGCGCCGCGCGCCGGCCATGAAACTGTGTACCAAGAAGCATTGCGAACAGTTAGCATAGCGAATGAATGATTGCTCTGCTGCTGGCCGCGTTCCTGATGCAGTTGCCCGTGCCGGGTGTGCCCTCGATGCCCTCGCGCACGGTGCCGCAACCGGCCATTAGCAGCGGAGGCCCTCGCTTCTGGGAAACACGGCCGCCAGAGGAATGGACGCGCGCCGAGGTGGACCGTCTGCTGAGCGATTCCCCCTGGGCGCAGACCTCCGACGCACGCGTGTATCTGGCCTCGGCGGAACCGGTTCGCCATGCGGAGTTGCTGTGGCGCGACTGGCTCAGGCGCGATCCCGGCCCCGAAGGCCGCATTGAATCCGACGACGACTATGAGGACTTCATCCGCCAGCACCCTGGCGAGCACATCATTGTCGGCATCCTTCTGCCCAACCCTCTGCTGGCGCCCAGCCCGCGCGAGGTGGCCGAGATGGAGAAGAAGTCGCGCATCAAGCTGGACAAGCGAAAGTACTCCATGCTCGCCTTCTTCCCACCCACGCCGGGTGACCCTGTGCTGCGCATGGTCTTTCCTAAGAAGTTGGCCGGCGACGAGAAGAAGCTGACCCTGGAGCTCTATCTGCCGGGCCTCAACCTGCCCTACCGTAACTTCGAGTTCCTCATTCGATCACTGGAATGGAGAGGGAAGCCGGCGCTCTGAGGGCAGCCTCTGCAATCGGGATAGGGGGAAGCCTCGCGGCTCTTCCCCTCCCACACCACCGTACATGCGGGTCCGCATACGGCGGTTCCGTGACTTGAGCCGGCATGGGCTGGAGGGTCGCTCACGTGTCCCACGTCGGGTTCGCCGCTCCCAGGTTCCTTTTGGGCTTCACCCTATCCGCCCCTGGCAAGCTCCGCCGAAGCGGATTGGCTGGCGCATGACCGCCGTGAGTTTCGCGCGCTACCGCCCGCGATCACGGTTCGGGCCTTCATCCGTTGCCGGACTACTACGCCCTCTGCTGACTTCTGCTGTGAGATCAAAGCATCTTGCGACGCCTTCAGTCACGATTCCGTGACGCGCAGCAGATCTCCCGAGGTAAGTTCGACCGCCTTCCGCACGCAACCGCCGAATTTACAACCAGCGTCCTTGATCGATATCGGCTTCGCTGTCATTGGCCAGTTCGCCCGACGCCGTATGCCTCAGATCCGGTTCTTGTACATCGGCTCGTACGTTTGCTCCACGCTTCCTCCGGACCCCACCTCGCGATGACGCCCTTGCGCTTCGCTACTACTTCACCTCGATCAGGTTGTAGAGGGGACTTTCACCCCCAAGCTGTCGAACATGCTCGGCACACCAAATGGATCGGGCGCGGCCGTGAAAGCCGCGCCCGTTTTGGTCAGTCACCGCCGTGGTAGGAGTGAGCTTAGCCCTTCTTGGCGGGAGCTGCCGCACCCAGTGGACCGCCGCCCATTTTGTTGATCTCGTCGTAATAGACCCGCCGGCCTTCGTCCATGGCCAGGTTGGCCGTGATGACGTTGGTCGAATCGGTCAGGCCCACTTCCAGGTCGGCCAGCGGGCGCTTCCCGGTCTTGCAGCTGACAACGAACTGCTCCAGCTGGATGTCGACCGGGTTCTTGTCCTCTTCCGGCACCATGACGCCCTTCTTGTACAGCCACTGCCGGGCAAACTTCATTTCCTTCTCGATGAAGCCGTCGGTCTTGCCCACCAGGTCGCGGTCAAACAGAACCGGCAGGCCCTTGCCGCCTTTGCCCGTACCGAGCAAGGAAGCGCTGGCGACGGTCGCTTTCTCCTTCTTGTCGGGGCCTTTCTTGGCCGCCTCCAGCGTCTTGGGCGAGGGCTCGGGGAACCAGATGGCGGCGGCCGGTTCGTTGTCGCTGCCGACGGTGATGTGGATGGTGCCCTCTGTGCCGCAGATCATCTCGCCAAACTCGGTCTTGGTGGAACCGAACATCGGCAGATGGTTGTTGGTGGAAATCGAGCTGTACATCAGCTTCGAGCCGCCGGGGTAGCTGAAGATGAGGTAGATGTTGTCGTAGACGTCGCGGCCATCCTTATAGATGTCGATCGAGCCCACGCCGGTGACAAACTCAGGGTGCTTGCCGATCATCCAGTCGGCCACGTCCACCTGGTGCGAGGCGAGCTCGGCGGTGAGGCCTCCGGAGTATTTGCGGAAAGCGCGCCAGCTCGGCGGCACCCAGGTCTTGCCCAGGCTGCGCCGGTTCCACTGGCCGTAGACGTGAGTCACCTTGCCAATCGTTCCCTTTTCGACCATCATCCTGGCCGTTTGATAGAACTTGCTGTAACGGCGCTGCAGGCCCACCTGCAGAATCTGCTTCGGCCGCTCGTTGGCCAGCTTGCGCAGGGCGTGGATCTCCTCGGCGGTGAACACGAGGCTCTTTTCGCAGAACACATGTTTGCCCGCCAGCAGCGCATCGCGCGTGATCGGATAGTGCATGTAGAGCGGCGTGGCGATCACTACCGCGTCGACGTCCTTCATGGCCAGCACTTCGCGATAGTCCTTGAAGGCTTTGGGCTTGTCCTTCGACGTCTTGGCCGCTTTGGTCAGGTTGGCTTCGTCAATGTCGCACACCGCCATGCAGCGGCCCACATCCAGCCCGTTCCAGTGCACAATGTGATACGTCCCGCGGCCTCCCGTGCCGATCACCGCGTATTGCAGTTGATCATTGGCGGCCTTCACGGTCTGAATCCACGGGGCGCCTTCCACTTTGCGCGCCGCGGCCGCCACCGCCGCCACTGCTCCGGCCGTCTTCACGACATCACGCCGCGTCACATCCGCTTTCTTCGCCATCTGCCAAACCTTTCCGCGGGACAAGTTTCCCGTTCAATTTTCCACTTCTAGCCTAATCGACGGCTCCCGCCGTTTGCAAACCCTCCGCGCGTGCCGATGCCTCGCGCGAACGTGCCGCCCACTCCGCCCCGGCCAGCACGACCATCGAAGCGAGGAATCCCCACAGAATGATCGTCACCGAATACACGAATGGACCGTACTCATGCGTCAACTTCGCCCGCAGCCAGGGCCACGTCCACAGGTTCACGTTTTTCAGCACCTCCAGCGCCACACCCACCAGCAGGGAGACCGGCAGCAAGGGGGTCCAGGGGATCTTGGCATTGGGCAGAATCCAGTAAATGAGGAACAGCATGAGGATCGAAATCGGCACCGCCGCCAGTTTGAACACCATGGCGCCGACAAACGCTGTCGCCTCGGAGGCGATCCCGAGTTTGATCAACAACTCCTGGTTCACCGCCGTGAGCACGGTGGACAGCAGCGCCAGGCCGCCACAGGCGAAAATGAGGCCCAGGCTCACCATCTGGTTGCGCAGGTAGCTCCTGTTCTTTGTGATGCCCCAGGCACGGTTCAGGGCTACTTCTAATGGTTCAAAAATGCCATTCGCCGTAAACAACAGCAGCAGTAAGCTCATCACCTGGAAGGGACCCCGCTGCGCTACAACCGCCTTCAGGTTGCGGATGATGAAATCGCCGAAGCGGTCATCCGGGAAGTAGTCGCCGATGGCAATGTAAATGGCCTGCTCCGCTGAACCCCATTGCAACAGGTAGCGGCAAATGGAGATCATCACGATGAAGAACGGGAAGAAGCTCAACAGGATGTTGGCCGCCATTGAGAAGGCATAGACATGCACTTCGGTTTCGAGCAGGTAGCGCAGGGTGCGCCGCCATTCGGAGGCGCGGGGCAGAACACCTGACTGGAACGCGGGACGGGAGAAGATCACCTGGGAAACTCCAGCTTACCGCTATTGCGGGGCTTGCTTGGCGGCTCCCCGGTGTTTTGCCGCCGTGCGCGCCGCTGCTACGATGTGAACAGCCCCATGATGCAAGTTGTCCGCAAGTTCGCCGGCACCGTTTTGCCCGGCATCGTGAAGCCGCTCCGGGTGCTCTGGAACGAAGTGATTGGCTTCATGTTTCTGGTCCTGGGCGTGATCTTCGGCTTTTCGGCCTGGCGCAAATACAAGGAGTTCAACGGCGACTTCGCCAGCCTGCTGTTGCTCATCATGGCCGGATTTTTCGTCGTGCTGATGATCGGCTACGGGCTCTCCTCGTTTTTGCGGGCGCGCCGCATCGGCAGAGGCTGAGCGGGCCGGGGAGCCGCGCGGTTTACGCCGCGCCTTCGAGAATCAACGCCGGAGTGAGGCCGTTCAGCAGCGAGAAGGTGCTGGTGACATCCTCCACCGCGGCCGCCGCCGAGTCCATCTTCCCCCCGAACAGCGCAGGCTGAATGCCGACGCGGAAATCGCGGGTCTCCAGCCGCCCGAACTGGTAGACCGGGAAGGTCACCTTTTCGACCGGCGTTTTCTCCTGCACCACATACCGTGAGCGAAGCGCCGTTTTCACAGCCCGTTCCCACATTGACTGTTCCAGGTCGCCGCCGTCGAAGCTGTGCTGGTCGCTGCCGGAATCCAGCGGCCGCAGCACGAGGTTGTCCCTGTGCCGGGCCACCCATTCGGGCAGGTCGATCTGCTCGTTGCCCTTGGTGGTTTTCATGCCCGCCATGAACCGGGTCCAGGGCACATGTTCGCGCAACACCTTGCGATCGGCGGCGGGAAACTGGGCCAAGATCGCATCGTCGCTGAGCAGTGCCAGCACGGATAATTTGCCGGCAATCTCGGCGCGGAAGCTGTTCACCATGCAGATGGCATGGTCGCGGTAGGCACGCAGCAGGGGGTGATTCAGGTCCGCCCTCACCAGGAGTTCCTGCGCCGACACCCGCCGGTAAACGATATCGATGGTGAAATCGCCGCGCTTTAGTTCGCCGTTGCGGTATTCCAGTTGTTCCGGCGTCACCACCTCGGCCGGATAGCCCGAGGCGCGGAATCGCTCTGCCAGCAGCAGGGCTTCCGTGCTTGGGGCGGCCTTGAGCGATTGGCGGAACTCCACCACGCCAATACAGGGGAACTTCTTCTTTCCCTGCCCCTTGTAGGCGGCCAGAATCGCCTGCAGCAGCTTCTTTACCGACTTGCCCCGCGTGAACTTGTAGCGTTTCCGCAGTTCCTTCATCGGCGCGCTGTCGTAGAACAGTTCGGCCAGTGGTTCGGTGTAGGCCACGCTGGCGGGAGGGTCAGCGCTTACGCCGGTGATGAACTGACCGCCCGGCCCGTTGCTGGCGGTGATGGTCGTCGCCGTGGCCTTGCCATGGGTGTGATTGACACTGGCCAGCATGCGTTCAGCGGGCAGCAACTGCAGGCGCGCCAGCATGGCAGGGTCATTTAAAGCCTGTTCACTAATACGATCCATCGCCGCTGATACAACGGCGGCGGTTTTCTGAAGCGAATCGTACTGACGCCGCGTCACCAGGTGGGCTCGTAGAACGGGGCAGATCGGTCTGCCGCCGGGCGACAGTTTGGCCGCAGCCATCTGTTCATACAGGGCTTCTGCCCAGGCCAGATCCTGATACGCCGGCGAGTGGATTAGCTTATCAAAGCGGGCTAAGGCCTCGTCGAGCTGGGTCATTTCTTGAGAGCGGATTGCTCTGAGTTATCGGACAGTATCTCACAATAAGGCCGGTTTGCCAAATGGATTCGCCTCCAGCATGACCATTAAGTATATGCAAATAAGCGACTTACATCATTCTTTGCAGGGCTGCCACAACTACCGCCGCCGGCCCGATAGATGGCTCGTTCCGAAACTGCGTCTGATTCGTCCATAATGGTAGCGAATACCCGCCATGCATCTTCGATCCCTCGTTCTGCCGCTCGCCGCAGTGGCCACCACCTGCATGTGGGCGGATGAAGGCATCTGGCTGTTTGACCAGGTCCCACAAGCCCGCCTCCGTCAATCTCACGGCGTCACCCTCTCCGAACCGCTCTTGGAGCGTCTGCGCCTTTCCTCCATCCGGATGAATAACGGTGGTTCCGGATCGTTCGTTTCTCCCGACGGACTCATTTTCACCAACCACCACGTGGCCAGCGAGTGCATCCAGCAACTGAGCAGCAAGGAGGCCGACTACATGAAAAACGGCTTCCATGCGGCCACGCGCGAGGCGGAGAAGCCGTGCCCCGACCTGGAAGTCAACGTCCTGCTCAAAAGTAACGACGTCACGGCCAAGGTGAAAGCGGCGGGGGAGAAGGAGAAGAGCTCCGCCGCGATCTCCCGCCTCACCAAGGCGCAGATGTCGCTCATCGAGAAGGAGTGCAGCGCCTCCACCGGGAACCGCTGCGATGTCGTCACCCTTTACTCCGGTGAAGTGTTCCATCTCTACCAGTACAAGAAGTACACCGACGTGCGGCTGGTGTTTGCTCCGGAGAACGCCATCGCGATGTTCGGCGGCGATCCGGACAACTTCACCTACCCCCGCTACTGCCTCGACATCAGCTTTCTGCGCGCCTACGAAAACGGTAAACCGGCCGTGGTGAAGAACTTTCTCCCGTGGAGCCGGCGCGGCGCCAGGGAGGGAGAACTCACGCTCGTCAGCGGCCACCCCGGCACCACCGGCCGGCTGGCCACTATGGCCGAGTTGGAATTCAATCGCGACATCGCCTTCCCCTTCGCCATCAGCCGTCAACAGGGGCTGATCGAGGAACTGCTCCGCTACAGCGCCACCAGCGCCGAGAATAAGCGCATTGCCGGCGACGAGTTGTTCAGCGTGCAGAACTCGTTCAAGGCCTACACGGGCTTTCTCGCCGGCCTGCGCGAAGCGGACCTGATGAATCGTAAGCGCGACGAGGAACAAACGCTCCGTGCCCACGTCGCCGCCGACCCCAAGCTGGCAAAGGGATACGGAGCCACCTGGGATCGCGTCGCCGAAGCCTACGCCGAATTCACCAAGATCTACAAACCCTATTCGCTGCTGGAGCACAGTCCAGCGCGGGCCTCCACGTTGTTCTCACTGGCCCGGACACTCGTCCGCATGAATGACGAGACGAAAAAACCCAGCGAGACCCGCCTGCGCGAGTTCCGCGAAACCGCGCTGGAGCCGAAGCGCCAGTTCATCCACTCCGACATCCCCCTCTACGCCTCGATGGAAACGACTGTCCTGGCCTACTATCTGGGGACTCTCCGCCAGCATCTGGGCGCCGATCATCCGGTGGTGGTGGGCGCACTTGCGGGGAAGGAGCCGCTGGCGGCGGCGCAGGCCTACGTCGAGGGCTCGAAGCTGGCCGATCTTGCCTACCGTAAGCAACTTCTTGCCGACGGCAAGTTGCTCGAAGCCAGCCGCGACCCCATGCTGGAGCTGATCCGCCTCATCGACCCCGAGGCGCGTCGCCTGCGCACGATCTTTGAAGATAAGGTGGAAGCGTCCATCTACGAGAGCGCTTCGAAGATCGCCGCCATCCGCTTCGCGAAGTTCGGTACGGACGCCTACCCCGACGCCACGTTTACCCTGCGCCTCAGCTTCGGCGCCGTGAAGGGCTACCAGAACGCCGAGGGCAAAGCGGTTCCCTACGCCACGAACTTCACGGGCCTCTTCCGCCGCGCCACCGGGAAAGAGCCCTACTCCCTGCCACAGCGCTGGCTCGACGCCCGCCGCAAACTGAAGTCGTCGACGCAATTCAACTTCGTCACCACGGCCGACACCCATGGCGGCAACTCAGGCTCACCGACAGTGAATGTGCGCGGCGAGGTCATCGGCATCCTCTTCGACGGAAACATCGAGGGGCTTCCCAACCGCTTCGTCTACCGCGATTCGCGCGAGCGCAGCGTGCACGTCTCCACGGCCGCCATCACGGAAGCCCTGCGTGTCGTGTACGGTGCGCAACCCTTGCTCAAGGAGTTGGGGGGAGCCAGCGTCCGCTGAGCAGGCGCCCGTCACGGCGCGCAATGTGATAACCAAATACACATGCGCATTGCGGCTGGGCTGGCACTCGTCCTCTCTTTGATCGGCGGAGCCTACGCTCAAGAACTCCGAGCCGGCCGCGCCGCGGTAAAGATCACGCCGCCCGTGGGCATCCCCATGGCCGGCTACTACAACACGCGGCTCGCCGAAGGAACCCACGACGACCTGTGGGCCAAGGCGCTGGTTCTCGAAAGCGGCCAGACCCGCGCGGCGCTGGTCGCCTGCGACCTTGTCAACATCCCCGCCGACCTCTCCGTCGCCGCCCGCAAGCAGGCCGAAGCCGCCACCGGCATCCCGGCCGCCCACATCATCCTCAGCGCCACCCACAGCCACACCGGGCCGCTGCTCGGCGGCCGCGGCATGCAGTTCGTCCAAGGCCCCGCGCGCAAGGTGATGGAAACCTACCGTGCCGCCCTGCCGGGCAGGATTGCTGAGGCCATCCGCGCCGCGCAGGCCTCACTCACTCCGGCCCGCATCTCGTCGGCCACAGGCCACGAGGAGTCGGTGAGCTTCTACCGCCGCTTCCTGATGAAGGACGGCACCGTGCGCACCAACCCCGGCAAGCGCAATCCGCAGGTGGTCCAGCCGATGGGGCAGATCGACCCGGAGGTGCAACTGGTCTGGGTCGAATCGGCCGGCGGCAAGCCCATGCTGGCCTACATCAACCACGCGCTTCATCTCGATACCGTCGGCGGGCTTCAGTTTTCCGCCGACTTCCCGTTCACCATCGCGAAGCTCCTCGGTAAACTCTCCGGCCCCGAGTTGGTGACCCTGTTCACCAACGGCGCCGCCGGCAACATCAACCACATCAATACCAACTCCGCTGAGCCACAAAAGGGACATGCCGAGGCAAAGCGCATCGGCACCGTCCTGGCGGGCGAAGTCATCAAGACCATGACCCGCCTCAAGGCCGTCCCCGACGGCGCCCTGCAGGCACGCGGCGAGGTGGTCCCTCTGCCGCTGCCCGTCTACACCGCCGCCCAGGTTGCCCAGGCCAGGGCCGTCGCCGCGAAGTTCGATCAGCCGGACTCCCCTGGCACGGTGCCGCTGGCGGAGTCCTTCCGCATCCTCGACGTCGCCGAACGCAAGGGCGCACCAATCGAGGCCGAGGTGCAGGTGGTCGCCCTCGGCAAGTCGATCGCCTGGGTCGGCCTGCCGGGCGAGATTTTTGTCGAACTAGGCCAGGCGATCAAGAAGGCATCGCCCTTCCCGATGACCATCGTGGTGGAACTGTCAGGCGGGCAGATTGGCTATGTTCCCACCCGCAAGGCATTCGAGGAGGGAGGGTACGAGGTGCTCAGCGCCCGCTTCGCTCCTGGTGGCGGGGAACTGCTCGTTGAGTCCTCACTTCGCCTTCTCAACGCCCTCCACCGCCAATAATCACATAAAATTCGTTAATAGTTGTCGGATTTCACCAGAGTGCGCCTATGCTTGCACTAGGAAATGTTAAGGTGCCGCAAAAAGCGCCTCCCAGGGGTTTTATGACTAGAAATCGCATACTTGAAGGTTTTTTCACGCTTGCACTGTGCGCGATGACGCAGCTGACTGCGCAGGATTCCCGTGGCCGCGTTGTTGGCCAGGTGTTGGATTCCACAGGCGCAGCCGTCCCGGAGGCCACCGTGCTGGCCACCAACAGCGCGACGGGAGTGGTTGTGCGCTCAAGCACAAACGTCGCCGGCGCCTATGGCCTGCCCTATCTCCTGCCGGGCATGTACACGATCACGGCGGAGAAGGATGGCTTCAAGAAGTTCTCGCGCGACAACATCCAGGTTCGCGTCAACGATTCCGTTGAGCTCATCATTGAGTTGCAGGTCGGCAACGTGGCCGAATCGATCAGCGTCACAGCCGAGACACCGCTGCTGCAAACCGCTGAAGCCACGCTAGGCCAAGTGGTGGACGAACGCCGGATCACCGAGTTGCCGCTGTTTGCCGGCAACGCGATGGACCTGGTCCACCTCGCCCCCGGCACGGTGAACGGCACCGACATGCGCTTGCGCAAAGCGCCCTTCAACAATGCGCCTTCGCAGTTTTCCACGGTTGGAGGCGGCAACTACAACAACGACTTCACCATTGACGGCGTCTCCAACACATACTCCGACGGCACGTCGCCGCGCGTCGCCTATTCGCCGCCTGCCATGTCGATCACCGAATTCAAGGTGCAGACGGCCAGCTATGACGCCAGCATCGGCAACACGATCGGCGCCACGGTGAACGTGAGCACCAAGGGCGGCACCAACCAGCTTCACGGCGAATTCCACGAGTGGCTGCGCAACTCGGCCTTCGATACGAAGAACATCTTCCAGAACCGTTCCGGCCAGAGCCTGCCGGTCTACCAGGACAACCGCTTCGGCAATTCGCTCGGCGGCCCGGTTTACATCCCCAAGCTCTATAACGGCAAGAACAAGACCTTCTGGTTTTACTCCTGGGAGGCCAACCTCTTCGGCAACCCGCAGAGTTATACCACCACGGTGCCCACCGAGAAGATGCGCACCGGCGACCTGAGCGAGTATCTCGCCCTTGGCGCCAACTACCAGGTCTACGATCCGTTCTCTACAGCCACCGCCCCGGGCGGCCGCTTCTCGCGCACGCCGATCGCGGGCAACATCATCCCGGTGAGCCGGCTCGACCGCGTCGCGCAGAACATGATGAAGCTCTACCCGGCGGCCAACTTCACCACCACCAACCGCGAGATCCGCAACAACTACTTCAATACGAACAAGGCGCTGGAAACCTACTGGACCGCCATCGCGCGCTTCGACCACGCTTTCTCGGACACCCACCGCGTCTTCGTACGCTTCCACAAGGATTACTGGGAAGAAGACAAGAACCGCACCTTCAACAACGATGTCAACGGCATCATCCTGAACCGCAACAACAAGGGCATCGCCATTGACGACGTCTATGTCTTCAGCCCGTCGTTCCTGATGAACATCCGCTATGGCGTTACCTACCAGGACTTCCCGGAACGCCGCGTGAGCCGGGGCTTCGACCTTGCTTCGCTCGGCTTCTCCTCGCAACTTACCAGCCTCATCCCGCGTGAACTGGCCACCATCCCGCGCACGGCAGTGACCCCGTTCGTGGAGTTCGCCGCGTGGGAGAGCGGCGACGGCGTCACGGCTTCGATGATCCACAATCCCGTGGCCACCTTCACCTGGATGAAGGGCAGCCACAACGTCCGCTTCGGCACCGACATGCGCATCTACCGCGAGAATCGCAACCGGTTCAATGCCGCCGTGTCCCCGCAGTACAGCTTCAACTCCACCTACACGCGCGGCCCGCTGGATTCGGCGGGAGCTCCGCAGTTGGGCGGCGAGGTGGCATCGTTCCTGCTGGGTGTGCCGGCGGGTTCGATGAGCATCGTCGATTCCACAGCCGAGCAGAGCAATGTGTACGGATTCTACATTCAGGACGATTACAAGCTGAGTCGTAAGCTGACGGTGAACCTGGGGCTGCGCTATGAGTTCGACGCGCCGATCACGGAACGGTACAACCGCGCAGTGACGGGCTTTGCTTTTGACCAAACGAACCCAATTTCCGCGCAAGCCACGGCCAACTACGCCCGCAACCCGATCGCCGAGTTGCCCGTCAGCGCCTTCCGCGTCAACGGCGGACTGCTGTTTGCCGGCGTCAACGGCGACCGCAACTACTGGCAAGGCGAGAAGAACAACTTCATGCCCCGCATGGGCATGGCTTACCAGTTGGATCCCAAAACCGTCGTCCGCGCCGGTTATGGTCTCTTTTTCAACTCCATCGGCATCCTGATGACAAACACGATCGTCACCGGCTTCAGCCAGTCCACCCCGATCCAGGCCACGCTCAACAATGGTCTGAACTTCATCGCCACCACCGCCAATCCGTTCCCGAACGGCCTCACGCAGCCGCTCAAGGCGGCCGGCGGGCTGAAGACCAACCTCGGCCAGGGCCTGACCTTTTTCCCCGAGAAGCGACTCAACCCCTATGCCCAGCGCTGGAGCTTTGGCATGCAGCGCGAAATGCCGCTGCTCTTCCTGCTCGAGGCGACCTACGTCGGCAACCGCGGCGTGCGCCTGAACACGAACCGCAACTGGAACGCCCTGCCGAACTCCTGGCTGAGCACCTCACCCGTGCGCGACCAGGACCGCATCAACCTCCTCGCCGCGGCCTTCCCCAACCCCTTCCAGGGCACCGACCCCATCTACGGCGCCAACACCAGCCGCTCGCAGATACTCCGCCCCTACCCCCACTTCGGCGACATCGCCGGCAATGATCCGAACGGCTACTCCTGGTATCACTCCCTCCAGGTGCGCGTGGAGCGCCGCTTCAACCGCGGCTTCACCTACCAGCTCTCTTATACCTGGTCGAAGTCGATGGAAGCCGTCGAATACCTGAACGCGGGCGACTTCATGCCCTCCGAAGTCGTCTCGGGCGGCGACCGCACCCATCGTTTCACCTCCAGCGGCATTTGGGAAATCCCCTTCGGCAAGGGCCGGGCGTTCGGCAACACCTGGCATCCGGTGGCCGACTTCGCCTTCGGCGGCTGGCAGTTGGGCGGTGTCTACCAGCGCCAGAGCGGGGCCCCGCTCGGCTTCGGCAACCGCATCTTCAACGGCAGCCTCGACGACATCCTCCTGCCCAAGGACCAGCGCGGCGTGGACCAATGGTTCAACGTCAACGCCGGCTTCAACCGCATCGCCGGCCAGCAACTGGCCTCCAACGTGCGGACCTTCCCGCTGCGCTTCAACGGCATCCGCGGCCCCAACCAGGACCGCTGGGACTTCTCCCTGATCAAGAACTTCAAGATCAAGGAGCGCTTCAACACCCAGTTCCGCGCCGAGACCTTCAACGCCTGGAACCACCCCAACCTGTCCGGACCGAACACGGATCCGACCAACGCCAACTTCGGCGTCATCACCGGCCAGGACGCCACGCGCTCCTGGCAGTTCGCCCTACAGGTGAAATTCTAGCCACAGGCAGCGCCTGACACCCACCGCCGGGTGGCCCCACGCGGGTCGCCCGGCGGTTGTGTTGCAGTGCCACGCCCTCTGCCCGGGCTCCTCGATCCCCGCCCCCGGATCGCCCCCCTTGCTCACTCGCCATTCGCGCTATACTAGAATCTGGCTGGAAGCCAATCCGCTCAAGTCCCTCACCTCGTTGTCGGTCCGCTGATTCCCTCTTCCCGCACAACTGAACACTGAATGAACAATTTCAACGAACTCTCTTTGTGTCCTGCCTTGCAGGCCAACCTTACCCGGCACGGCTTTAGCATTCCTACGCCCGTGCAAGCCCAGTCCATCCCCCCTGCGCTCGAAGGCCGCGACGTGGTCGCCACCGCCCAAACCGGCACCGGCAAGACCCTCGCCTTCCTGCTGCCCATGGTGCAGAGCTTCCTCGCCAAGACCGTCACGAAGGGCGCCCAAGCCGTCGTGCTCAGCCCGACGCGCGAACTCGCCATCCAGATTCACGAGACCTTCCAACTTCTCACCCAGGGCACCCAACTGCGTGCCGCCATCGTCGTCGGCGGCATGAACGAAAACAAGCAACTGCACCAGATCCGCGCCGGCGCACAGGTCCTGATTGCGACCCCCGGCCGCCTCTGCGACTTCCTGCAGCGCAACCTCGTCCAGATGGACCGCGTTCGCTTCTTCGTCCTCGATGAGGCCGACCGCATGCTCGATATGGGCTTCCTGCCCTCCATCAAGACGATCCTCAAGACCGTGCCCACCAATCGCCAGACGCTCTTCTTCTCGGCCACCATCGAGAAGTCGGTGGCCCACCTGGTGGAGTCGCACGTGAAGAACCCGGCCCGCGTTGCCATCGGCTCGGTCTCCAAGCCCACCGAACAAGTGGACCTGCACGTCTACGAAGTCGACAACGACCGCAAGCTGCCCCTGCTCGCCCACCTGCTTGAACAAGGCGATGGTTCCTTCCTCGTCTTCTCGCGCACCAAGCACGGCACGGACCGGCTGGCCAAGAACCTCTCGCGCTTCGGCATCAAAGCGGCCCGCATCCACGGCAACCGCAGCCAGAGCCAGCGCAACCAGGCGCTCGATGCCTTCAAGTCCGGCGAATACCGCGTGCTCGTCGCCACCGACGTGGCCGCCCGCGGCATTCACGTCGACAACATCTCGCATGTGGTCAACTTCGACCTGCCCCAGGCCCCGGAAGACTTCATCCACCGCATTGGCCGCACCGGCCGTGCCGGGCTGCGCGGCGTCGCCTCCTCGTTCCATGGCCGCTCCGAGCGCCAGGAGATCCGCCGCATTGAGCGTACGCTCGGCGTCCAACTCCAATCCAAGCCGCTGCCGGCGGCGCTGCCTGAGCCGAAACATGCCGCCATTGAGTTTGTCGACGAGAAGGTCGTCGTACTGAACCGCCGCGGCAACGGCGGCTACGGCCGGCCTGCCACCAAGAGCTTCGTCCCGCGCCGCCACAAGCGCCCCGCCGCGCGCTAGCATCACAACATGGCCCTCGCCCTGCTGCTGGATCCTCTCTATCAGGACCATCTCACCGGCCAGGGCCATCCTGAACAACCTGCACGGTACGAAGCCGTCACAAGGGCCCTCGAAAGCACTCACCTGCTCGAGGGCCTTTCCCGTATTGCGCCGCGCACGGCCAACGACGATGAGCTTGCGCTCGTCCACACCGCCGGCTACATCAAGACCGTCCGCACCGAGGTGGGCGCCCTCAATGGCCGCCCCAACCTCGTGCGCGACCTCTCCACCGGCGACGTCACCTATTCGGCCCGCTCGCTCGATGTCGCGCTGAATGCCGCCGGCGGCGTCCTGAACGCAGTGGATACCCTCTTTCAATCCGCAGCCCGCAGGGCCTTTTGTGCCGTTCGTCCTCCGGGCCACCACGCCACGCCCAACCGCGGCATGGGCTTCTGCCTGTTCAACAATGTTGCCCTCGCCGCCCGCCATGCCCAGAAGCGCCACGGCGCCGACCGCGTCCTGATCGTCGATTGGGACGTCCATCATGGCAACGGCACCCAGGACGTGTTCTACTCCGATGGCAGCGTGATGTTCTTTTCGACCCACCAGCACCCGTGGTATCCCGGCACCGGCATGATGCACGAAACCGGTGAGGGCGCGGGCAAGGGCCGCATTCTGAACAGCCCCCTGCCGGCAGGTTCGGGTGGCGAGGAGATCATCGGCGCGGTGCGCGAGCGCCTGCTGCCGGCCGCGCGCGACTTCAAGCCCTCGCTGGTCATTGTGTCCGCCGGCTTCGATTCCCGCCTCGGCGACCCGCTCGGCCGCTTCCGCCTCACCGACGACGACTACGTGACGCTTACGAACCTCATGCTCGAGATCGCCGCCACGCATGCCGGGGGCCGCCTGCTCTCGGTGCTCGAAGGCGGATACTCGCTGGAAGGGCTCGCCGCCGGAGTCTCAGCCCACGTCCGGGCGCTGCGCGATTCCGCCTGATCCGTTCGAGCGTTCAGGCTCGAAGATCTCCTCAATCCGCAGGCTGAACAGGCGTGCCAGATCGAAAGCAAGCGGCAGGCTCGGATCGTAACGGCCCGTCTCGATGGCGTTCACCGTTTGCCGCGATACGCCGAGCTTGTCGGCCAGAGCCGCCTGGCTCCAGTCGCGCTCCGCCCGCAACAGCCGGAGGCGGTTCTTCACCGGTATCTCCTCGCCGCAACGATCAACCCCACGCCTCGCACCGGCTCAGCCAGGAGCACCCACACCGGATGCGCCACCCACCCCGTGAACACCGACACCGAGAAGAGGACAATGCCGCCCAGGACGACAAAGAGAAAGGCGATCAACACGGCCTCAAGTTGGAGACGTTGCGCCAACTCGTCCAACTCATGAACATACCGGTAGAACGACCAACTGATAGAGGCAAACGCAAGGGGTGTGCCGATTCCGGCCAGCCAACGGCTCGTGCCGGTCCCAAGAAACGTATCCAGGGCAATTCCGATGGCGACCGCTAACACCAGTAGGCCGAGCGCGCCATAGGCCCGCCGGTGATAGATCCGGGTCGCGGCGCTGCCACCGCTCAGCGTGCCGAACCAGAACATGGAACCCCACGGCCAATTGCTCCCGGCCACGTCCGATTCCGAGGAGCGGCGTGTTGTGTTGTGCATGGAGGAAATGTAAAGCAAACTTTCCATTGAGTCAAGCATTCTTTCCTTTGCGGTGCGGCGTGACCCTTGTCACTGCCTCCGCATCCACGCTGCGCGCATGCTGAGTGTGGAGAACGTCATGACCACCCTACAGCCGGAAACCACCGTCGCCGAAATCGCCGCCGAGTCCCTTGCCGCCATCGGCGTCTTTGAACGCCTGGGCATCGATTATTGCTGCGGCGGAAAGCGCTCGCTTGCCGAGGCCTGCCGCGGGAAGGGCTACCGCGTCGAGGATGTGGAGCGTGAACTGGCCGCCGCCTCGGCCCAGGCGCCGTTAGCGGCGGTGGATTGGAACACCGCCCCGCTGCCCGCGCTGATCGATCACATCGTCAACACGCACCATGTTTATCTGAAGCGTGAACTACCGCTACTCTCGGCCCGTCTCACCAAGGTCCACAGCGTCTATGCGGAGCGTCTTCCCGGTGAACTCGACGGCCTGCCCGAGGTCTTCGAGGGCCTCCGCGCCGAGTTGGACTCGCACCTGATGAAGGAGGAGATCATCCTCTTTCCGGCCATTCGCGCCAAGGTTGCCGAGAGGGAAACAGGGGTCCCTGCCCCGCCCACCTGCTTTGGCACCATCGCCGCGCCGATCATGCAGATGGAGCACGAGCACGAGGAGGCCGGCGCCGCCCTGGCCCGCATCCGCGAACTGACGCGCAACTTCGCCATTCCCGACTACGCCTGCTCTACCTACCGAGCGCTCATTCTCGGACTAGAGGAACTGGAACTCGACCTCCACCGGCACATTCACCTGGAAAACAACATCCTGCACCGGCGCGCACAAGTGCAGCTTGCTTAATGTAAATACCATTGCTTCCTGAAAAGAACGACCCCATAATCCCTGTCACTGTGTCCCCAGAGGGGACCCCTGAGAGGGTATATGAGACTGAACACCATTGTTCTGCCTGTTCTTCTGGCAGGCTGCCTGGGCAGCCTGCTCACCGTTCCCGCCGCTGCTCAACCCAAACCGGTCTACCTGCGATCCACCTGCGTCAAGGCCAACACGGGCGCCGGGGCTGAATACGAAAAGCTCCACGCCGATGTCTACCTCAAGCTGGCGCACTACAGGATCAAGGAGGGAGCCATGCTGCGCTACGCGCTCTCGCGCGCTGTGCTTCCCGGCGGCGAGCAATCCGAATGTGACTACCTGATCTCGTACACGTATCCCGGTTTCCCGCCCGAGCTGACACCAGCGATCACGGCGAAAAACCTCAAGGCCGCCGGCGTCACGATGACCTACGACGCCATGCTGGCCAAATCCCGCTCGCTGGTGAAGCAGGTGGCGACCCGCATTTTCGTGGTGCGCGCCAACGCCGGCACGATCGGCCCAGACGCCTACTTCCATGTGAACCGCATGAAGGTCAAAGACATGGCGGCATGGCTCAAGCTCGAAAACGAGATCTGGAAGCCGATCATGGAGGCGCGCATTGCGGACGGACAGTTGACTGGATGGACCAGTTACTCACTCGTCCTGCCCGGCGGCTCAGCGCAACCCTTCAACGCCGCAACTGTGGACGCCTATCCCAACTGGGACTCCATGGGCGCGCAGAAGCCGCTCTCCGGCTATGTCCAGAAAGTGCACCCGGGCATGACGGCCGCGCAATTCAATGAGGCAGGCGCAAACGTGCGCGACCTGCTGTTGCGCGAAGTGTTCAAGGTCGTGCTCGAAGCTCATTAGACGGGATCTGGCACGGCCACCCCCACCAATACACCGGCGGCGCCCAGGTTGCCCTGGACGCCGCCATTTCCCCAACCAAAGGGAGGTGCAAGACTGAGCGGGCGGCTTAGAGGCCTTTCTTGGCCAGGAAGCCGACGAGGTCGATGACGCGGTTGGAGTAGCCCCACTCGTTGTCATACCAGGCCACAACCTTCAGCAGCGTGCCGCCGACCACCTTGGTGAGCTGGCCGTCGACGATCGAGCTGTTCGGGTTGCGCAGCATGTCGGTGGAGACCACCGGGTCCATCGTGAAGGCGAGAATGCCCTTCAGCGGCCCTTCGGCGGCGGCTTTCAGCGCCGCGTTCACCGCTTCGGCGGTGACTTCGGTCTTCATCACGGCCACCAGGTCCACCACGCTCACGTTGGGCGTCGGGACGCGCATGGCGTAGCCGTCGAGCTTGCCCTTCAACTCCGGCATCACCAGGCCGATAGCCTTGGCGGCGCCAGTCGAGGTCGGGATCATGTTCACCGCGGCGGCGCGGGCCCGGCGCAGGTCTTTGTGCGGGAAGTCGAGCACGTTCTGGTCGTTGGTGTAGCTGTGGATGGTCGTCATCGAGCCCTTCTCGATGCCGAACTGTTCCTGCAACACCTTCACGAACGGGGCCAGGCAGTTCGTGGTGCACGAAGCGTTGGAGATCACCTTGTGCTTGGCCGGGTCATAAGCGGAGTCGTTCACACCGAGCACGAGGGTGACGTCTTCGCCTGAAGCCGGCGCGGAAATGATCACCTTCTTCACCGTACCGCGGAGGTGCTTGCTGGCGTCTTCCGCCTTGGTGAAGCGGCCCGTGGATTCGATCACGATCTCAGCGCCGAGCGACGACCAGTCGATCTCGGCCGGATCCTTGGTCGCGAACACCTTCAGCGCCTTGCCGTTGACGACGATGGCGTCGCCTTCGGCCTTCACATCGGCGTCCAGAGGGCCGAGAATGGAGTCATACTTCAGCATGTGGGCCAAAGTCTTGGTGTCGGTGAGGTCGTTGGTGGCCACGAACTCGACATTGGGGTTGTTGAAGCCCGCCCGGAACACATTGCGCCCGATGCGGCCAAAGCCGTTGATGCCAACTTTAATTGCCATGAATTGTGTGAATCTCCTTGGGGGTGTCTCTACCAGTCTAGCAATCCGCCTTCCATCCGTTTGGGCGCGGGTGCCTCTACTGCTCCTAGTTCTGGCCCTGCCCCTACTTTCTCAACAGCAGATTGCCTACACCACGGGTCCCAATGGGCCACTTGTCTTGGATTTCTACAACGGGCCAGGTTCAGCTCCGGCCCCTGCCGTAATCCTCCTCCACGGCGGCGGGCTGACAGAGGGCACCTCTCGCTCTCCAGACACCGCGCGGCTCGCGCTCCTCCTCCAATCGACCGGCTTTGCCGTGTTTTCCGTCAACTACCGACTCGCCCAAGAGGCCGGATTCCCGGCTGCCGTCCGGGATGTGGCGTCTGCCGCCCACTGGGTGCGCACCCACACCCGCGACTACGGGGTGGATGCGCGACGCGTGGCCTTGGTGGGCATCGGGGAAGGCGGCTACCTGGCGGCGTTGTCGGCGGTTGACGGCGCACCAGCCGCTGCGGTGGTCTCCCTGGCGGGCTGGTCGGATCTTCGCAATCAGCGGCTGCCCCAAGGGCTGCGGACCTTTCTGGGGGATTCCCCGATCGAGCCGGCGTCCCCGGCCATGCACATCTCCGGGAAGGAACCGCCGTTCCTGCTCGTCCATGGCGACGCCGATGAAGTGACGCCCCTGGAGCAGAGCATCCACTTCCAGGCGGCGTTGCAGGCCGCGGGCGTACCCTGCCGCCTGCTGATTGTCGAAGGGGGCGGCCACGATACGGCCACCTGGACGGCCCGGCCTTGGGAGCGCGAAATGGTGGGGTGGCTGAAACGGGCGTTGCCCCAAAAAAAAAAAATGGCGCCGGGCTAGCGCCTCATGCGTCCGGCCCACCGGACAAACCGCAACAATTCGCCGGAGTGAGCGCGGACGAAGGCGAGAAACACCGGCCGGCTGATCTCATCGGCATGCAGCCCCCAGTAGGTTTCAATCCGCCAGCGCAGGTAGGGACTGGCCCATGGCCGCAACCGGTAGCCTTTGGAAGACCGCCAGAGGAAGGGAATCGCGCGGGCAAGCTCCATTCCGGCGCTACACCTTGGGTGGCGTGATGAGGGAGCTGGTTCCCGGCACGCCCGACGGCGCAACGCCCGCCGGCGCCGCCTGGTCCTTGGTGGCGTAGTAACCCGAGCGGGTGCGAGCCACGGGGCGTCCCGGCCCCTTCACCTGCACCTTGATCTGCCGGAATGTGCCGTCCAGGGCCTGCTCGGAGGGCGAGTAGGCCAGGATGTACTGGTTGCGGATCTCGTGCGCCACCTGGGTGGCGATCTCATCCACCGCCGTGACCTCTTTCGGGAAGTAGGAGAGCCCGCCGGAGGCGACGGTCAACCCCTTCAGCGCCCGCTCGGCGCGTTTGGCGGCCCGCTTGTCCTCTTCGTTCAGCAGCCCGATGGTGTAGATGAGCACCTCCATCTGCTGCGCCTTTGTGATCAGTTTTTCAATGGTGTTGTTGGGCGAACTGCCCGTATCATCGCCATCGCTCACCACGAGCAGGACTTTCTTGTCCCTCTTCGCCTTCTCCTTGAGATAATCCATCGACATCGTCACGGCGTCGCGCATGGCCGTGCCGCCGCGGGAATCGATGCGCGTCAGCCCCTCCTCGAGTTTCTTCACCTCGTTGGTGAAGGTCACGTCGAGGAAGGCATCGTCGTTGAAATTGACGATGAACATTTCATCCTGCGGATTGGAGGCTTTCACCAGCGCCAGCGCGGCCTGGCCCACCTGCGTGCGCTTGTTGCGCATGCTGCCGGAATTGTCGATCACCAGGCCCATCGACACCGGGACATCCTCGCGACGGAAGAGCCGCAACTGCTGGGGCTGGCCGTTTTCGAGAATGGTGAAGGCCTCGCGACCTAGCGTCGTCACCAGGTGGCCGTCCTTGTCGAGCACCGTGGCATGCAGCACCACCAGGCGTGTATCGCTGCGGAACACCGGATCCTGCGCGAAAGCGCCGGGAACCAAAGTCCCGGCGGCGGCCAGCAGCGCTTGGCGTCTATTGAGCAGGTGCATAATATCCCGTCCTGAAATAGGCGCGCAGCGGAGGCAGTCCACGCGGCTGTACCAATTTCACTTCCACACGGCGGTACTTGCCGTCGCGCTCCAGGTTCATGGGAGAGTAACCGATGATGTACTGGCTGCGCAATTCCACTCCGATCTTGGCGGCGACGTCAGGCAGGTCGTTCAAGTTCTCCACCGGGAAATGCCGCCCGCCGGTCTGTTCGGCGAGTTCGTTCAGCATTCCCGGACCGCTCAATTCCTCGGCCGTGCGCCCACGCGAACCCATCGGCTCGAAAATGCCGATCGCATAGATCTGGACGTCGCTTTCCCGCACCAGGTTGCGGATCTCGCTTTCGGTGTAGCGGCTGGAGTTGTCGCCTCCGTCGGAGAGAATGAGGATGGCCTTGCGCGGGTTTTTTGACTTCTTCATCTGCGCCATCGCCAGGTAGACGCCATCCAGCAGCGCCGTGCGGCCCTTGGCGTTGGTAAACGCCAGCCGGTTCTGAATCTCTTCCGTGTTGTGCGTCAGAGGCACAGTGAGCTCCGGCCGCTCGTTGAAAGTGACCAGGAAAAACTCATCCTCCGGGTTTGAGGTGCGGAAAAACTGCGCCGCCGCCTGACGCGACTTATGCAGTTTGTTCCCCATCGAACCGCTCATGTCGAACACCAGACCGATGCTGAGCGGCGCTTCTTCCGAAGTGAAGCTGGCGATCTTCTGCTCCACCTTATCTTCAAAGATGCGGAAGTGTTCCCGCTCCATCGCCGTCACCACCTGCCCCAACGGCGTGGTGACCGTGACGTTGATCTGCACCAGGTTGGTGTCGATGCGGATGTTCGGCGTGCGCCGCTCCTCCTTGGCCCCCGGCACGGGTTTTGGGGCGCGCGGCGTGATGGTGACACGGGCATCGGGAGGTTGCGGTTTCGCTTCGGCGGGTTTCGGATCTTGCGCGGCGAACGTGGCGGCGGCGAGGCAGAACACGGGAATGGCCGCCCACCGGTGAAGCCTGGTTTGCGTCGACACGATCATGCGTTCTTCTCCCCCCGGCAAGCGGGGCCCTTCCGGCACAGTCCACCCGCTCCGCAAGCCCGCCGCGGGCCCACCGGGGGGATGCGGAAACACGGCAATTTACCTGTGTTTCGCGCCTTCCATCGCGATCCGCCCACAGTATAGCATGCGGTTTTTTTGTGGTAAGATCGAGCGTGCCTAGCAAGGTATTGGGTGTAATACCAGCCCGATTTGCCTCCAGCCGGTTCCCCGGAAAAGCCCTCGCCTCCCTCGCCGGAAAATCGATTCTGCAGCACGTCTACGAACGCGCCTGCCAGTCGCGCTACCTCTCCAAGGTCCTCATTGCCACCGACGACGAGCGCATCCGCTCGGCCGCGGCCGCTTTTGGCGCGCCGGTGCGCATGACGCGCGCCGACCATATCTCGGGCACCGACCGCGTGGCCGAAGTCGCCTCCGCCGAGGAGTGTTCGATTGTCGTCAACATTCAAGGCGATGAACCTCTCATCGATCCCGCCGCCATCGATGCGGCGACGCTTTCCTTATTAGACGATCAAACCGTGCCCATGGGCACATTGAAGAAGCGGATTGAGCGCGAGGAGGAGATCCTCAGCCCGCACGTGGTCAAAGTCGTGGTCAGCCGCGAGGGCAATGCCATCTATTTTTCGCGCAGCCCGATTCCGCATACCCGCGACGCGGCCTCGCTGGCCGAAGCCGGCACGGCGTACTTCAAACACATCGGTCTGTACGTCTACCGGCGCGATTTTTTGCTCAGCTACTCCTCGCTGCCTGTAGGCCCGCTCGAACTGGCTGAGCGGCTGGAACAGTTGCGCGCACTGGAAAACGGCTACCCCATCCGGGTGGTCGAAACCGAATACGAATCGTTGGGCGTGGACACGCCGGAAGACCTGGCGAAAGTGGCCGCGTTGTTCGCGCACACCCATCTCCCCATTTGACGAACGAGGACCTGGAAACGGATGGCGAAGTACATATTTGTGACGGGCGGCGTGGTGAGTTCCCTGGGCAAGGGCATTGCGGCGGCGTCGATCGGCTGCCTGCTCGAAAGCCGCGGGCTGCGCGTGACCCTGCAGAAGTTTGACCCCTACCTGAACGTGGATCCGGGCACGATGAGCCCGTTCCAGCATGGCGAAGTCTTCGTCACCGACGACGGCGCGGAGACCGACCTCGACCTCGGCCACTATGAGCGCTTTACCCACGCCCCGCTGACCCAGGTGAACAATCTCACCTCGGGACGCATCTACGAGCGCATCATCTCGCGCGAACGCCGCGGCGATTACCTCGGCAAGACGGTCCAGGTGATCCCCCACGTCACCAACGAAATCAAAGCCGCCGCGCGCAAGGTGGCCGAAGATGTCGATGTCGCCATCGTCGAGATCGGCGGCACGGTGGGCGACATCGAGTCGCTGCCGTTTCTGGAAGCCATCCGCCAGTTGCGCCACGAGGTGGGCCGCGAGAACGCGCTCTTCGTCCACGTCACCCTGGTTCCCTGGATCGCCGCGGCACAGGAGCTGAAAACGAAGCCCACGCAGCACAGCGTGAAGGAGCTGCGCGCGATCGGTATCCAGCCCGACGTGCTGCTGTGCCGCTCGGAGCGCCCGCTCTCGGACGACCTTAAGGATAAGATCGCCCTCTTCTGCGACGTCGACGCGAAGGCCGTCATCTCGGCCCGCGATGTGCCCTCGGTCTACGAGGTGCCGCTCGATTTCGCCAATCAACTCGTGGATGAGTACATTCTGAAGGTGCTCAACCTGCAAACGCCCGACCGCGACTTGAGCCGCTGGAGTGACATGGTGCGGCGGCTGAAAAACCCCTCGGGTGTGGTCGAAATCGGCCTCGTCGGCAAGTATGTCGAGTACGAGGACTCTTACAAAAGCCTCAAGGAGTCGCTGCTGCACGGCGGCCTCGCCCACGACGCCAAGGTAAACATCAACTGGATCGAGGCCGAGGAGTTGAAGTGGCCCGAGTGCGCTGAGCAGTTGTCCCGTTACGACGGCATCCTCGTCCCCGGCGGCTTCGGCAAGCGCGGCATCGAGGGCATGCTGCATGCCATCCGGTACGCGCGAGAGAACAAGGTGCCCTACTTCGGCATCTGCCTCGGCATGCAGACGCTGGTGATTGAGTTTGCCCGCAACGTGTGCGGCATGGCCGGCGCCGACTCGACCGAATTCGAACAGGACCCGAAGTACCGCGTCATCTACAAACTCCGCGAATTGAAGGGCGTCGACGAGTTGGGCGGAACGATGCGACTGGGCGCTTACCCCTGCCAGCTCGCCGAAGGCAGCCACGCACGCGCGGCCTATGGCGCGGAACAGATCAGCGAACGCCACCGCCACCGCTACGAGTTCAACCGCGAACATGAGAAGGTGCTGACCGAACACGGCCTGCGGCTCACCGGACAGACGCCCGACGGCATGTATGTGGAGATCTGCGAACTGGCCGACCACCCCTGGTATCTCGGCTGCCAGTTCCACCCCGAGTTCAAGTCAAAGCCGCTTGAGCCGCATCCGCTGTTCCGTTCCTTCATCGGCGCTTCGCTCGAACACCGCAAGCAGCGGCTGAAAGGCGATTGGAACGCCGACCGCCAGCGCCCCGGCCAGGAACAGGAAGCCGCCCAAGCGACGCATGGCGACTGAGTGGCCGCGCTTCACGCTGATTGCCGGTCCGTGTGTGATCGAAAGCGAGGAGCACGTCCACACGCTGGCCGCCGCCATTCGCAAGACCGCCTCGTGGGCCGCGCCCGGCGCGGAGTTCTATTTCAAAGCCTCATTCGATAAGGCCAACCGGACGTCGGTGAACGCCTACCGCGGTCCCGGCCTCGCCGAGGGACTGCGCATCCTGGGCGGGCTGCGGCGCGCCGGCTACCGCGTACTCACCGACATCCACGAACCGGCCCAGGCTGAACTGGCGGCGGAGGCGGTGGATGTCCTCCAGATCCCCGCCTTCCTCTGCCGCCAAACCGACCTGCTGCTGGCCGCGGGGCGCACTGGCAAGACGGTGAACATCAAAAAGGGGCAGTTCGTCGCCCCGGCCGACATCCTGCATGCCACCGAGAAGGTGGCCTCCACGGGGAACCGCAACATCTGGCTCACCGAACGCGGCTCGTCGTTCGGCTACAACAACCTCGTCGTCGACATGCGCGGCCTGGGCATTATGCGCGCCTCGGGCTACAAGGTGATCTTCGACGCCACGCATTCGGTGCAACTGCCAGGCGGGGCAGGCTCGGCCTCCGGCGGCCAGCCGCGGTTCATCGAACCGCTCGCCCGCGCCGCGGTGGCCACCGGCATCGACGGGCTGTTTGTCGAGGTCCACGACGCGCCGGAACGCGCACTGTCGGACGGCGCCAACGCGCTGGCCCTCGACCGCCTCGGCGAACTGTTGCGCCGCCTCACGGCCATCCACGAACTGGTGCACGGCTTTTGAACAGCGGGGGCATTGCTGCCCCCGCGCATCACGCCTGGAACGGGCCTCTGGAGCGGCGGCTGTACCCTCTCGCCCTCAGGGCGTGGGAGTGAAGTCCGAGGCGAGCAGGGAGGTGTCCTTGATCATTCCCTTGTCCACCGGCTTCAACTGCTTGTACTCGCCCGCGCCTTGTTCGGGCATCACCAGCGTGAGCCGGCCGTGGCCCTTGAAAAAGCCACTGGCGATCTCAAGGCGGATGTAATAGGTCTGCCCTGGCTTCAGGTCCAACTCAATCTGCGATTGTTTGTCGTTCGACCGGAAGCTATGAGGTCCGGCGGGCAGCGAGAGGGCAACACCACGGCCGCTCTGGAGCCGGACCACATCCTTGTCGTCGACGTAGATGGAGGGTCGCAGGCCCTTCCCCTCAAACGCCTTGTAGCGGTACACGTAGACTTTCGGCTGCGCATCGGTGGCGGCAGGGGTTTGCGCCGCAGCCGGCCACGCAAAGGTCACCGCGAGCGCGAGCAACACTGTTCGTTTGCTGTTCATGAACTGGGTCTCCTTCTGATTTGTTTGAGTCGTCCTATTGTTGAGGTCTCACCACCTGCGCTCCCGCCACCCCGGGGCCGCTCAGCCGCCCTGCTGAGCCGTCCGCTTCACGGAACACCAAGCTGTTGGTCTCGATGCGCTCTGCCGGGTTGTCCGCGACGAACGGCCTCACGCCAAGCGCCCGGCAGACGCTGTAGTACTCAGACACCACCACGCGAACGGGAGCGCTGCGGTTGCCCGCCGAGTCCTTCAACCTGACCAGCAGCGGGATGCCCGCGGTGGACGTGATTTTGGTGGAATGCGAATACTCGGCGCCCAGGACCACGGAGCCGCGCATCTGTCCCGGCTGGTTCAGCGGCGGGCCGGTGAAGATGTCCTCGCACCCGCCGTAGACAAACTGGCTGGCGGAGAAATCCACTTCGATCTGCGCGCTTTGGCCGAAACCGCCTTTGAAGAGAATGTCCTGGTCGCCGTCGGTGAAATCGAAGCGGAAGGTGGTAATCGCCCCCGGCCCGCTCGCGCTCGACTGCACCGTAACGTTGGAAATCGACGGCAGGATGGAGGGAACGAGAATCTGGAACGGCAGCGCGTTGGACCTGCCCGTGGGCGTGACCACATACACAGTCCGCGCGTTCACTTGCGCCGTACCTGCCACCAGCAACTGCGCCGTCACCCTGGTGGCGCTGGCCTTGACCGCATTCACAGAGATGCCGGCGGAGGGCTCGACCACGATCCCTGTCACCGCTTCCAGCCCTGTGCCGGTGATCGTAAAGCTCGGTAGCAGTTCATTGGGGAAGCCATTGTTCGGCGTAAGGCTGTCAATCACCGGCGTTGCCGCGGGCGGCGCTGTGACGGACAAGGTCACGGGCACGCTGATGGCATTGGACCCAGCCGCGGTAATTCGAATCGAACCGCTGTAGACCCCCGCCGACAGACCAGCCGTATTCACCGACACAGCCAGGCTGGCCGGCGTGCGCCCGCTCGTGGCGCTGAGCGACAACCAGTTCGGCAGCGGGTTGCCTTCGCGCACGGCGGTGAAATCGAGGTTCCCGGTCGAAGAGGTCAACTGCAGAACAGCGGGGGCCGGCTGCGGCTGCCCGATGCGATGCGTGAAGGTGAGCGCACCGGGCACGACGCTCATCTGGCTGGGCGCGGCGGTGCCTTGAATCGTGATGTACGCATTGGCCTGCGTGCGGTAGTTGCCGAAGTCAATTTGCACCAAGTGATCACCGCTGGGCAGCGACGCGGGCGCAATGATGTTGATCTGGTACAAGCCGGGACCGACGGCGCCGGCGAACTCCACCACCGCCGGCTGCCCACCGATGGAGACGCGCAGATGCTCGATCCCGACAATGCTCCAGGCGCCGCTGAAGAGCACGCCTTCGGGCTGCGTGCGGTCCGTCCGGCCCCAGCCGCTGCCATAGATCTGCGCTCTTCCTCCGGCCAGCAAAGGCCTGGTGAGGCTTGGCGAACTCGGGTACAAGCCCACTTTGCCGACGATGCCTCCGGCGGCATGGGCGGCGGCCACATACCTGCGGTTTTCAGGATCCTGCAGGAACAGCCCCGGCGCATAGCGGTCCATGCGGGCGGTGGCGCGCCCGGTGCCGCGCGGCGTGGTGACCTCCACCGTCACAGGTCCCTCGGCCGTGTCCGCCGGAGCCAGCACATTCAATTGCGTCGGGCTGACGTAGTAGATGTAGGCGGGCTTGCCATTGATGGTGACGCGGGTGCCGTCGAGGCTCACGGGAAGAGCCTGCCCGTTGAAGTCGCGCTGTTCCCAGGTGCGCGAAGTGGTAGCCAGGTCGGTCCCCTTGATCACGACCCAGCCGTGCGGGGCAATGACAGGTTGGAAGCCGGCGCCTTCTGTGACGCTGGAGATCGTGGGTGGGCCTGGTTCGGTGACGAGCGTGATGGGATCTCCGAAGAGCACGATCTCCCGCGCATTCCCGAAGTCCAGGATCAGCGGAACGATGACGGTCCTAAATCGGACCAGTGACTCCACAGGAATGCGTTTCCAGGCCTCGGGGTCGTTCGCCTTAGACCGATACAGGTCCCCCATCGGGACGCGCAGACCTGCCGGAACGATCTGCTGGACGGGAGTCATCTGAATCTGCTGCACCAGCGTGCCATCGCGGAGCGTGGCCGGGCCTTTGTACGTGCCTTGCCAGGTCACGGACTTGTTACCCATCGGCGCCAGGTCACAATTCGGCCCCCTCAGGCACACGTCTAACGCCCGGATGAACTCATCCCAACTGCTTTGCCAGGGCTCCTGCCCCCAAACCGCGCAGGCACTCACCGCAAGGACACAAATCGCCCGTATAATTGCCGTCTTCATCAGAATCCCCCCTGGTTCCTATCTCTCCACCCGCAGCGGCACCATGCCCTTGAGCTGCAACTTGCGCAGGACGAGCCGTGTGCGGTACTCTCCGACGCCCACCGAGCGCGCCACCTCGTCGCAGGGCACATACCCAAGCTGCTGCAAGCTGCTCAACGCCGCGTCGCCGATCTTCCGCTCCAACGTTCTCTGCTGCAGTCCGAACCAGAGCAGCAATCCTCCACCCGCCAGACACAGGAGGCCGAGAAGAACGCTGGCCGCGGGTCCATTGGGATTGTTCTGCGCGCTTGCCATGAACAGCAATCCGAAGACGCAGACAATAATCCCCCACACGATCCGCTTCATAGAGCACCTCCGGCCTGGACCGCGACAGCGCGCGGTTCGTCCACAAGCGCCTCCTTCGGGAGGACGCCGACGGTCTGCTCCCTGGCCAGCAACTGCCGCACCCTGGTGGCGGGAACCCGGCAGGTGGTCGCAATGCCGATGCTGTCAATGCGGCCTTGCGTGCGCCAGGCTACCAGCGCCGCGTCCATGATTCGTTCCTTCTGCTGTTCACCTTTCACGCCGAAACTGATCATGACGGCTCCTCCGCCCAGCATCAGCACCGACAGCACGACGGCGCCCGGATCGACCGTCTGACCGCGGTTGGTCAACATGCCGAGGATCGCCGTTAGCCCCGTCACCACGAGGACAATCCCCCACACCATACGCTTCATCTTCTCCCCCTTGTCCCTCCCGAGCCCGTGCCACACTCAACTCCGCCGCACGGGCCAGAAAAGATAGAAAGTTGACTCTACGTGCCTTCCAAGTGCAGCTTCAAGCGCTAACTCACTCATTCCAGGCGGATGGACACAAATGGACAACTCTGAGCGCTTTTGATCGAACGTAAGGGGGTGTATGCTATTGCGAATTCGTCAATGAACCCGCGAAATGGCAATGTCCCTGACCCGGCGTCCCAACAATTGGAGAAGCTCGAATCCTGGAAAGAGATAGCCGCCTACCTCGGCAAGGGTGTCACCACCGTCAGGAGGTGGGAGCGTGAGGAAGGGCTGCCGGTCCGCCGGCAGGAGCACATCAAGCGCGGCTCGGTGGTTGCCTTCAGGTCAGAGTTGGATGAGTGGAGAAGATCCCGGACCACGGAACTTGAGCCAACCACCTCGCGATGGAGGATCGCCTGGATCGCTCCACTTGTTCTGGCTGCCGCCGCCCTTGTCGTGACGGGAACGGCTTGGATGTCCAGGAATGGCTGGGATCCCAATTCCGAACTGCTTCACCTCACGGCCTATCCTGACGACGAAGGGGACCTCTCGTTCGCACCTGGGGGCCAGCGGTTTGCCTTCGCCAGCACTGACCGCGTCATGGTTAAAGAGGTGGGCATTGAACCTCCCCAGGAGATCTTCCGAAAGCCCGGTTCCGCCATCTGCTGCCTCGCATGGTCTTCCGATGGCGGCAAAATCGCGTTCAGCCATTCCTCAAACTCAACCGACTGGCACATCACGGTGGTGGATCCGAATGGCCTCATCCTGCGCCAGTTGAGCACGGGAGGCCCGCGTCTGGCATGGACTCCTGGCGGAAAGGCACTCCTCTATGCGCACCGGCCTGAGGGGAGCCCGACCTCGGCAATTTACGAATACGACATCAGCACCTCCGGGGTCCGGCAGGTGTCCTTTCCCCCTGCGGGTTCCTGGGGCGATATCGCCGTCTCTGTGGATGAAACAGGCCAGCGTCTGGCCCTCGCCCGCTACCCCCGGATCAGCCGGGGCGATGTGTACGTAGCCGAAGTTGGCAGCCGGGAGGCGGTCCGGCTCACGCACGTGCAGAACTGGATCAACGCTGTGGACTGGCTTCCCCACGGACAGGGCATCGTATTCGACGCCTACGTCAATGGGCACAACGGGCTGCATCGCATTGCCGGGGACGGCTCCGGCGGCCCCACCCTGATTCGCGGCACCGAAGGGGTCAACCGCGGCGCGGATGCTGTTTCCACGGGGGCTTCGTCGATCCGCATCGGTTTCGTGCATGAGTTCTGGGACACGAATGTGAAGGCGTTGAACCGCTACTCGGGCCTCGCCACCCCCGTTGCCTTCTCCACACAATCGGAGGAGTACCCGGACATCAGCGCCGATGGACGCATCGTCTTTCACTCGTCGCGCAGCGGCGCGGAGAACCTCTGGGTGTGCTCGCCGGGTTGCAAGGACCTGCGCCGCATTACGAATCTCCACGAGCGCCAGTTTGACCTCCTCCCCGCCTGGTCGCCGGACGGCCGGAAAATTGCCTTCACCTCCGTATCCGACGGCCGCGCGCAGTTGATCGTCATCGGCGCAGGCGGTGAGGACCCGCGTGTGGTGTCGAGCGGATCCGGCGAGGCCATGGCTTCCTGGTCGGGTGACGGCCGCTTCCTCTACTTCCAGTCGGACCGGAGCGGGCGTCCGGAGATTTGGCGCGTACCGCTGGCCGGTGGTGAAGCGCCCAAACAGATCACCCGCGATGGAGGAGAGGAAGCGCACGAATCCGCCGACGGGCGCGAGATCTTCTTCACCCGGACCTCCGAGAAGGCGACCATTTACCGCCATTCGCTGGCCAGCGGCGTGGAGTCGCCCATCGTGAACATTCCGCCCGTCCGGCGCTCCAGTTGGCGGCCCGTCGGAGACACCATCATGTATTGGGACGAGCGCTCCTGGGATCACCCCAGGCTTCACGAATACAATCTCACATCGGGCCAGACGAAATTGATCCCGACCCCTCAAGCCGAGAAGGCCATTATGGGCCTCTCGGCAAACGCCAGAGGCGACATAGTGTGGGGTGAGTCAGGCCCGGTGCACAGGGACATCCAAGCCGTCGACCTCACCTTCCCCCCCTTCTGGAAGCGCTTCTGACCACGCCTCGCCGGCTAGCCGGGCCGCCGCCCGCGAACTTCCTGTGCACGCCCCACCCTTTCCGCGCGTCATATAGTGAAGGAAGACCTATGTTGCTACCTGCCCGCCTGACGAATCAGAACCGCCTCACCCGGCGCCGCGCCGGCTTTTCACTCATGGAATTGCTGATCGTTGTGGCGATCCTGATGATCATCGCCGCGATTGCCGCCCCCAAGGTGGGCGCGGCTCTGATGAACGCGCGTGAAATGGCCGCCGTGCGTCACCTCTCCACGCTCCACAACGCCCAGCTTCAGTACATGTCGCAGTTCGGCAAATACGCCACGTCGCTGCAGGAGCTCGGCCCTCCGGCCAGCGGCGCGGCCGGACCCGCGGCGTCTGACCTCATTCCCGGCGAACTCGCCCTGGGCACCAAGGGCGGCTACCAGTTCATCATGGTCGGCACGCCCACCGGCTACACGATCAACGCCAACCCCACCGCCTTCGGCAACTCCGGCCGCCGCACCTTCTTTTCCGACCAGACGCTCGTCATCCGCGAGAACTGGGGCCAGGAACCGGCCAACATCTCCAGCAAAGAGCTCAAAAACTGATCGTAAATTCCCCCGCCAGGTTCACCCAGCGGTCGCGCGTGCGAATGGCGGGCAACGTACCGAAGCTATCGCCGTCTGTCGTGGCGCGGTAGACCTTAGCCGACACCCCCAGCCGGAACATCCCGTAACGGTCGAGCGCCACGCTGCCCCCGCCGAGTCCGTAGACACCCCAACCGCTGCGCGCCCGGCACACCGGGCACTCAATGCGGTAGCCCGAATCGGCGAACGGCTGGCGGATGCGCTCCGCATATTTCAGCCACGCCGTACCGCCACCAGCGTAGAGGTGGACCCGTTCGCCGGCCAGCGGAATGACGACGCGCCCGCCGATAGGCAGCATGTACTGGTAGTCGCGGATGCGCAATTCCCCGAACTCCGAGTCGTAGTAGTCGCGAATCCGCGCCGCGCCAAAGCCGACATCCAGCCCCGCATCCACCTGGAAGAGCTTGTGGAAGCGGTAGCCGTAGCCAACACGCAGGGCGGGCGAGCTTTTCAGATACGTCTCCAGTTCACCGCCCGGAATCGCCGCACCGCCGCCCACCGTGAAATTGTGCTTCCGGTACGGGCTCTGCGCCCACAGCGGAGCGCTGACTAGTAGAAACCAAATTCCCCATTTCATGTTGTTCTGCCAGACGAAGCTCCATCGTCGCAGGTTTCAGGTGTTACGGGGGATCGGCTTTTTCAGCGGTCTCGGTGTCTTCGCTGTCGATGTGGCGGGTGTTGCGGGTGATGGTCGTGATGGCGGGGGTGACCGCCATTTGGCCCCCCGCTTGCTCCCCCTCCGGCGGAGGCTTCCATGGCAAAACTATCGCGCCGAGAGGCGCTGACGGCGGGAACCGCCACTTTCTCCGTGATGCAGGCGCGCACGGCGCTCGGCTCGCAGGCCAATTCCGCGGTCGCATTCGGCGTCATCGGCACGGGCGGACGCGGGCGCTATGTCGGCAAGCTGATGACCGACGACTCGCGGGCCCGCCTCGGAGCCATCTGCGACATTTTCCCGGACCGCATCGACCTCGGCAAGACGCAGATCCCCGGCGGCGACAAAGTGAAGGCCTACCGCGACTTCAAGGAACTGCTGGCCGACCCGTCCCTGGATGCCGTCCTCATCGCCACGCCCGTCTACCTCCACCCCGAGCACTTTGAAGCCGCCGTGGCCGCCAAGAAGCACATCTATTGCGAAAAGCCCGCCGGGGCCGACGTCGCGGGCGTCAAACGCCTGCTCGCCGCCGCCAAGCGCGCCGACCCCTCAAAGGTCATCCAGTTCGGCTTCCAGCAGCGCTTCAGCCCCGAGTACCTGGCCGCCGAAAAGCGCCTGCTTGCGGGGGAAATGGGCGATTTGACGCTGATGATGAGCTACTGGGTGTGGGGAGGCAACGCATTCCGCCCCGCCTCGCCTTCGCCGTATCCGGAGGAGGAACGGATGGTCCGTCACTGGGGCGCCAACAAGTCCACCTCGGGCGACTTCATCGTGGAGCAGGATTGCCACGGGCTCGACGTGCTGAACTGGTTCGCCCGCGGGCTGCCCGTCTCGGCCGTCGGCGACGGCGGACGCAAGGCGCGGCAATCCGGCGACAACACCGACCACGTCAACGTCATTTATGAATACCCGGCCGGACTGAAGGGCTGGCTGCTGGGCACGCAACTGCCGCCGACGCCCTATTGGGACGTGAAGGAGCAGTTCTTCGGCACCAAGGCGGTGATCGAAACCACGCGCAGCTACTACACCTGGTTTGAGGGCGGCAAACGCGGCGTGACGAAGTTCGACTCCAAGCGCGAGATCACCATCGACGCCATTGAGCACTACTTCAGCGCCGTTGTTGAGAAGCGCAAGTTCAACATGGCCGAGGACGCTTGCACGAGCACGCTCACCTCGCTGCTCGGCCGCATGGCCTGCGAAAAGCAGCGCAAGGTAACATGGGCCGAGATGATGAAGTCGGCCTAGCGGAGGGCCACCACTTCGGTCGACCAGTCCGTGTAGGTACGGTACTCGCCGCGATACCAGAGCACGAAGGCCTTGGCGGCATTCTTCGCCGCCGGATGGCCGGCCGGGACGATTGGGCGCAGGTTGTCCACCGTCGTCCCCGGCGTCAGGCTGACGAACGACCACTTGCCCTCCGCGCGCGTCCCCTTCCAGATTTCGAAATGCCCTGACCCGGTGGGCTCGCCGCTCACCGGATGCACGTTCGCGCTGAGATAGGCCGTGTTCAGGTCGTCTGGATCAAGCGCGATGCCCCCGGCATAGTATTCCTGGCTCTGGTAGAGCCGCCGTCCGGCGTGCGCGATCTCGCCGTCTTCCCACGCCGTGCCGTTCCAGCGTGCGTAGCGGTAGCGGATGTCGCCCGAGTGGATGTGCGAGGTGTAGGCGACCACCGGGTTGCCTTGCGGATCGAGATGCAGATCCCACACCCAGGCCTCGCCCTTGAGCGAGAGCCGGCCGTCATAGATGCGCGTGCCTTCGGCCACCTGCACCGGGCCATCCTCAAGCTTGCGGATCGCCGTGCCGTCGCTGCGGTGCAGCGTGCCGTTGCGCAAATAGGCGTGGTAGAGGCTGTTGTTGAACAGGGGCCGGTCGGGGTGGCCGTCGGTGTAGGCAAAGTGAATCGTGTCGCGGCCGTTGGAGGCGTATTTCACATACGGACGGTCGCCCTTCTGAAAGTAGATGTGGTTGGCCGCCGTGCGCCAAGTGAGGCCGTTGTCGTCGGAACGGCTCCAGGTGGGGTTGAAATCAATGGCGCGCCAGAAGAAGTAGATGCGCCCGTTTTCGGCGGAAAGCTGGAACGGGTTGGCGTAGCTGAACCCGTGCGGCGAGCCGAAATCGAAGGTCTGGATGGGATCCCAGGCCGAGGTGTCATGCGGCTTCGTGGTGACGCGCACGTACATCTTCTGCTGCCCGCTCACGCCGCCGTGCGTCGTCCAGAAAGCCATCAGCTTGCCATCGGCGCGCAGCAGCAGCGCCGGCACGTTGTGGTCGTCGACCTGGAACTTGTCGATCAGCGTGAAGACCCGAACCGCCCCTGTCTTCAGGTCCCAGGTGTTCACCTGGACATCGCCCTTCGACGAGATCGAGGTGACGTAAAGCTGGTGGCCGTCCACCAGCACCCGTTCATCCTGGAACCAGCACCAGGCGCCATCGCGGTTGAGGACGGCAGGGTCGGCGGCAGAGGCAGCCAGTGCGAGAAGAGACACGAAGAGCGTGCGCATGAAAACCAGTTTGCACGCTGGGGGCCAACTCCGCTTTCAGAACGTCCGCGTACCCACCACCGTCGTCGGCACATGGTAGACCGACTTGCGGGCCGTGATGTACAGCCCCCGGAAGCCCTCCCCGAAGCAGCAGTTGCTCGGCTGCTCCGGCGGCGTGATCGAGCCGAGTTCCCGGCCCTGCGCATCGTATACGGCAATCGCCGTCCGCGCCGCCATCCAGACGTTGCCGGACTCGTCGGTCTTGAGGCCATCCACGCGCAGCGGAGCAAAGTCGCGGCCGTTGGTGAGCGCGCCGTCCGGCGCCAGCGTGAAGACACGGACCATTGAGGTCTTCACATCGGCGACATACAACTGCTGCTGGTTGGGCGACAACGCGACGCCATTGGGTGCGGGCGTCTCCAGCACGATGCGCACCTCGCCCTTGGGCGGCGCGCCGCCAACGCCGGAGCGCGCCCGCGTGATCTGATACACGCGCCCGCCTGTGAGGTCAGTGAAATAAACGCTGCCGTCAATCGCGTAGACGAGGTCGTTCGGGCCCTTGAGACCCTCCTCGGCGAGCACGGTGAGCGCCCCGTTCTTCTCCATGCGCGTCACGCGTCCGCCGCCCTCGGCCGCAAGCAGCCGGCCCTGGTGATCAAACGTGAGCCCGTTGGCCTTGTTGCTGTTTTCGCGCAGCGCCGTCAACTCGCCGCGCTCCCACTTATGGATGCGCTGGTTCGGAATGTCGCTGAACAACAGGTAGCCGCGGCGGCTGAACACGGGGCCCTCCGTGAACCCGAACCCGGTGGCCACCTGCTTCACCGCGGCGTCGCGGGCAATGAGGTTCCAGAAGGAGTCATGCTTGGCTTCGATCATGGCGTTCTCCTCAGGAACCGATCCCCGGCGCATACCACGACCGGGCGGGCGCCTTGTAGGCAATGCTCAGTTCGGGCGTCTCAATGCGCTTGCCGTTCTGATAGCCGGACTCCATCAGCGCCGCCAGCGCGCCGGTGACCAGCAGTGTGCGCTCCACCGGGTAAGGCCGGCGGCCGGTCGCAATCATCTGCGTGATGCCGTGCACGAGCATGGAGAAGTTGTTCGAGTTTTCGATTGGGATGTAGCAGAGCGTCGCCTGCGCCGGGGCTTGCTGCGGCTTCACGGCGGCGATGTACTCAGACATCTCGCCAAGCGCCAACACAGCACCCGTGAAGCCGTCGCGATACTCGACCAACCCCAGCACAGCGCGCATCTCTTCCGGCTTGTGCGCCGGCTTGGGCTTGATCGAGCGCGCCAGCACCGCATCCAGCAGTTCGCGCCGCCACAACCCTTCGCGCGCCGCCTTCCACACGGCATCGTCCTTCAGCAACCGCACCGCCCGCACGCCCGTCTCACCGCCCTTGCGCCGCTCCACGAAGCCCTGCAGCGTTTCCAGGATGTGGAATATGCCGCCGTCGGCCACCCAGCCGCCGCCCACGCTGAGCGCCGACTCCATGGCGGTGTGTAGTGTCGGCTCATACTCCGGACGCCGAAACGTCACCGGCACGCTCGACCCCGCCATCAGCGGGAACTTCAACTCGCGCGACCAGTCGACCATTTGCCGCGCCTTCTTCCAGTCGTAGGAGAGTTGCTTGTCGACGAACACGGGGCACGACCGCCCCGACTTACGAAACACCTCCACCACCTGCTCGAAATACTCATAGCGCGGGTAGAGCTGCTGGTTCTTCTCGTTGTGCGGAAATTCGCCATGTTCGCAGACGAGGATGACGCCATCCACGGCCAACTTACCCGTGCCCAGCGTGAGGGCATCGGCAATCGACGAGGCCCGTTTCGCGCCATAAGCCTGCGCCAGCCGGTTGCCGATATCAGCCGGGTGAATCTGGTCGATCCACAGCGAGGCGACATCGAACGGCGGCTCATAGTAGCGCTCGTGAATCCAGTAGCCTTCGAGAAACCGGGTGATGAAATTGTCCGAGTGCGACCGCACGTGATAGGTGGACGACAGGCAGGCCAAGCGTTTGCGACGTGTGGACTGCGCCGGAAGCGCGGCGGCCGTGGCCGTGGCGGCGGCAAACCGGCGTCGGGTGAGTGTCGTGTTCATGGCCGCGCGGCGACCTCCTCGGCAGTACGCATCACACGCACCAGGTTCATCCCCATGATCTTGCGAATGTCGGTGTCGGAGTAGCCCATCTCGATCAGTCCCTTAACGAGGTTCGGGTATTGTGACACGTCTTCCATGCCCGTGGGGACCATCCCGCTGACGCCGTCGAAGTCCGAGCCGAGGCCGACATGATCGGGGCCCGCGAGCTTGGCCACATGGTCGATGTGGCGCAGCAGCAGGCGGTAATCGGTCTTCGGCATCTTGGCGAAGTACTTCTTCTGAATGGCGCGCACCCGTTCCCAGCGGGCCGGGTCGTTGGGGTGTTGCGCGAGGACCTCTTTGATCTCACGGTCGCGCGCCGGGCGGTTGGCGATGTAGACGTTGTAGGCCGCCTCATCGAGATAGCCGGCGTGGAAGTTGATGCAGATGACGCCGCCCTTAGAGGCAATCGCGCGGATGACCTCATCGGGCATGTTGCGCACAATCGGCGCGATGGCCTTCACCGAGGAGTGCGACGCGATCACAGGGGCGCGGCTGGCGGCCACCGTATCGAGGACCGCTTTGTCGGAAATGTGCGACACGTCGGCGATCATGCCGATGCGGTTCATCTCGCGCACCAGTTCGCGGCCGCGCGCCGAAAGGCCGTTGTGGACCGTGTCGCCGGTCATGGAATCGGCGAACGCGTTGGTGGCGAAGTGGGCCAGCGTCATGTACCGCACGCCGAGCTTGTGGAATTGCCGCAGCACGCCGAAGCTATCGGCGATGAGATGGCCGCCCTCAAGGCTGGCCAGCGCGGCGCGGCGGCCCGAGGCATGGATGCGCTCCACGTCGGCGGCGGTCGTGGCAAACTCCATCTGGCCGCGGTTGGCGGCCACCTCGCGCTGGAGCGCATCGAGCACCTCCAGCGCGCGGGGCAGCCACAACTGCGGCGGGTAGTCCTGCGGCTGGGCATAGATGCCAAAGAAGACCGCGCCGAGGCGGCCCTTCTTCATGCGAGGCAGATCAAGTTCGTAATAGCGGTGCTCGTCGGCGAGCTTGTAGCGTTCGTCCAGGAAGTAGCGCGGCGTGTCGATGTGGGCGTCAAAGATGAGCAGATCGCGCATGAGTCGCGCGTAGCGGTCCTGCGCCGGAAGGAGGCAGGCCGCCAACAGAAGCAGGATAACGGGGCGCATTGGAGGGCAGTATAGCGGATGGCCGCGGCGCGGCCTAACAGATGCGCGGCAGTTGCTCGCCGCTGAGCAGATCGAGCACGCGCAGCGAACCGATCACCGTGCGCAGGTCGACGCGTGCGGATGCGCCGCTGACTCGCCCGATGGCGACCGCGCCTTGCGAGACCGCGCAGGCGCGCAACGTGGCAAGCGCGCGCTCCAGGTCACACTCCGGCAGGAAGGCGGCAAAGCGGCCCTCATTGGCGAGATAGAGCGGGTCAAGTCCCAGCAACTCACAGGCGGCGCGCACGGAAGGCGCATGGGGAACGGCGGACTCCTCGATGGTGATCCCCAGCCCCGAGGCGGTGGCGATTTCGTTGAGGGCGGTGGCCAGCCCGCCGCGCGTAAGGTCGCGCAGGCAGTGGATCTCCACACCAGCGCCGAGCAGCGCCTCCACGGCGGGCCACAGCGGAGCGACATCGCTCTCCACCGGCGCTTCAAACTCCAACCCCTCACGAACGGAGAGCACCGCGATGCCGTGGCATCCCAAATCACCGGAGACAAGGACGACGTCTCCCTCTTGCACAGCCCGCGGCGAAATGGCCGTGGGCGCGACGACCGTTCCGATGCCGGCGGTGTTGATGAACATGCCATCGCCCTTGCCGTGGTCGACCACCTTCGTGTCGCCGGTGACAATGGCCACGCCCGCCTCCCGGGCCGCATCGCGCATCGACGCAACCACGCGTTCCAGCACATCGAACGGCAGCCCTTCTTCGAGAATGAACCCGGCGCTGAGCCACAGCGGCCGCGCCCCGCACATAGCCAGGTCGTTCACCGTGCCGCACACGGCAAGGTGGCCAATGTTGCCGCCGGGGAACTCCAGCGGGCTGACGACGAAGGAGTCCGTGGTGAAGGCAAGCCGCGCGCCGGGAGTTTCCAGCACCGCGCCATCGTGCAGAACCCGCAGCGCCGGGTTGGCGAAGGCTGGCAAGAACACACGTTCGATCAGTTGCGCCGTCAGCCTGCCGCCACCGCCATGGGCAAGTTGCACGCGGTCCGGCGCCGCCGGAGCGGGGCACTGTAGTGCGAACTCATTCATACACTCCGCCTGTCGTAGCGAAAATAGGCAGCACATGCGCCCTCGGAAGAGACCATCGGGGCGCCGATGGGAGCGTCCGGAGTGCAGCCCTGGCCGAAAAGCGGGCATTCCCGCGGTTTGCGAATGCCCTGCAGGATCTCGCCGGCCAGACACCCCAGATCCGTCGGGGCATGCGCAACGGCGGGCAGGGGAAAGCGGCGTTCGGCATCGAACTCCTGGTAGCGCGCGCGCAGGTGCAGTCCGGAGTCGGAAATCGAACCGATGCCCCGCCACTCGCGCGGCCCGGCCGTAAACACCTCGTGGAGCATCCGCTGCGCCTCCAGATTGCCGTCGCGATGCACGGCGCGTGAATACGAGTTCTCCACCTCTGCGCGCCCCTGCTCCAGTTGCGCCACCAGCAGCCGGATACCCTCCAGCAAGTCGATCGGCTCGAAACCCGTCACGACGATCGGCGTGCGGTGGCGTGCGGCCAGGCCTTCATACTCGCCGAAGCCCATCACGGCGCAGACATGTCCGGCCGCCAGAATGCCATCCACGGCGCGGCGCGGCGAGCCCAGGATGGCCTCCAGGGCAGGGGGAACGAGCACGTGCGCGGCGAGAAGGCTGAAGTTGGCCAGCCCTTCGCGCTCAGCTTGCCACACGGCCATGGCCGTCGCCGGCGCCGTCGTCTCAAACCCCACGCCGAAGAACACAACCTCCCGCCGCGGATGGCGGTGCGCGAGGTTCACCGCATCCAGCGGTGAGTAGACGATGCGGACGTCCGCCCCTTCGGCCTTCGCCGCCAGCAAACTCCCCAATGGGCCGGGAACGCGCAACATGTCGCCGAAGGAGGCGAAGATCACCTCCGGGCGGCGCGCAATCTCCACAGCCTTGCCGATCAACTCCGGCGCGGTGACGCACACCGGGCAGCCCGGACCGTGGATCAGGCTGATTTCCGGCGGCAGCAACTCCGGAATGCCGTACCGCAGCAGGTTGTGCGTCTGCCCCCCGCAGATCTCCATGAGTTTCCACGGACGCGTCACCAGCGCACGGATCTCCCCGGATAGCTCAGCGACACCGTGCGCGTCGCGATACTCATCCACAAACTTCATTCCCAGTCCCCTGCCTGATTGAGGAGTCGAACCACCCGGTTCGCTTCGTCCTCGCCGATCACACTCAGCGCGAACCCGACATGAACGAGCACGTATTGGCCCACTTCAGCCTCAGGCGTGAAGGCCAGGCAGATCTCCTTGCGGATACCGGCGAAATCGACGCTCCCTCGCCGCAGCGTGGGGTTCTCATCGGGGAGAATCTCCACAAGCCGGCCGGGGACAGCCAGGCACATCGCTCACCTCCTTCCCGCAATCACGGCCTGCCCCAAGGCCAGTCCGCCGTCATTGGCTGGCACCTGGCGGTGCACGAACACGGCGTGACCCTGGGACTCCAACAGCGCCACAACACGCTCGGTCAAGTACCGGTTCTGGAAGACTCCACCACTCAAAACAACTTGATGCAGTTTTGTTTTATGCGCCATTTCGCCAATCCACACCGCCAAAGCGTTGTGAAATCGCGCGGCAATGAGCGAGTGGGCCACCCCGCGGCGAAGGTCGTTGCGGATCTCCTCGATCATGGGACGCCAATCTCCGTCAGCCAGGGGATACGCGCTGGAGGTGTCGCAGGCCGAGGCGCACCGCTCCAGCGACATGGCGGCGTGCCCTTCAAACGCATTGCCTGAGACCAGCCCGAGGATCGAGGCAACGGCGTCGAACAGCCGGCCCACGCTCGAGGTGAGCGGCGAATTCAGGCGGCGCGTCAGCACGGGGAGGAGAGCCGAGGGCACCTCGGCGACTTCCCCGCAGGCGAACCACAATCCAGCCGCGGCCCGCCAGCCTTCGCGAATGGCCGCTTCGCCGCCGGGAAGGGGGAACGGGCGCAGGTGGGCGATGCGGCTGTAGGAAGCGCCGTCCACACCGAAGAACTCCCCCCCCCAGATGGTGGAGTCCCGGCCCAATCCGGCGCCATCAAAAGCGACTCCGAGATAGGGGCCGCGGACAAGATTTTCGGCGGCGCAAGCAGCGATATGCGCCTCGTGATGCTGCACATACACCACCGGCAGGCCGCAGCGGGAGGCCCATAAGGTCGAGGCGTAGTCGGGGTGGAGATCGCAGGCCACGGCCTCCGGGTGGAAATCGTAAAGCCGCGAGAGGTCGTGGATGGTGCGCTCAAACTGCTCGCGGGCCTCCGGCGATTCCAGGTCGCCGATGTGCTGGCTGAGCACCACCTGACGCTCCAGCGCAATGGCCACGGTGTTCTTCAGATGTCCACCGGTGGCAAGAACCGGGCTCAATGGGCCCTCCACCGCGACCGGCGCAGGCGCATAGCCGCGGGCGCGGCGCACAATGCTCGGAGCGCCATGGATGATGCGGGCCACCGAATCGTCGCAGGGGCGGGCAATGGGCCGGTTATGCAGCACAAAGCAGTCGGCGATAGCGCCCAGCCGTTCCATCGCCTCGTCGTTGCCCGTGGCGATCGGCTCCTCGCTGCGGTTGCCGCTGGTGGCCACGATCGGGAACGGGTAGAGCGACATCAGCAGATGATGCAAGGGAGAATAAGGAAGCATCACTCCGAAATAAGCCGACGGCCCGGCAACATTGGGAGCGATGCGATGCCCCGGCCTCGGACGCAGCAGCACCACCGGGGCGGCCGGCGATTCGAGCAGGGCAGCCTCCTCGTCGCTCACGAAGCAAAGTTCGCGGACGGCATCGAGAGAGGGGAGCATCAGCGCCAGCGGCTTGGCTTCGCGGTGCTTGCGCAAGCGGAGGCGGGCCACGGCCGATTCGTCGCGCGCGTCGGTGAGCAACTGAAACCCGCCGATCCCCTTCAGCGCCACGATGAGGCCAAGCGACAGCGCCCAGGCGGCGTCGCTGAGTGAGGTGCCGCTCAGCATCGGGCCGCACTCCGGACAGGCATTCGGCTGGGCGTGGAAGCGCCGGTCAGAGGGATGGTCATACTCGGCGCGGCACCGCGGGCACAGAGCAAACTCGCGCATGGTTGTGTTGGGCCGGTCGTAAGGGAGATCGAGCAGGACCGAGTATCGCGGGCCGCAGTGAGTGCAGTTGAGGAACGGGTAGTGGTAGCGGCGGTTGGAGCGGTCAAGAAGTTCGGCGCGGCACTCCGCGCACAGAGCGAGGTCAGGCTGGACACCGGCCGATTTGGCCACGCCCGACGAACTGGAGTGAATGACGAATCCGGTCGCCAGCGATGGCTGGAGAACCTGCACGTCGCAACCGTGAATCAGGGCGGGCATGGGTTTCTCCGTCAGCAGCCGCGCCTGGAACAGGGCTACGGCGGCGGCTTCTCCTTCCACTTCGATCAGCACGCCGGCCGCCGTGTTCTGCACAAAGCCGGCCAGCGACATCTCGCGCGCCAACCGGTAGACGAACGGCCGGAAACCAACGCCCTGCACGGCGCCTCGCACCAGGAGGCGGGCCCGCTGGGGAACCGACGATGCCTGCGGCGTCATGATGCCACCTCCACAGATTCCAGTTCGAGCCCGGTCAACTCGTCGGTGAGCCGCACATGGACCTGCGCCCCCTCGGCGGGAGTGCCGTGGGCGGCTTCGGCGAAATGGTGGCGCAGATGATCAGGCGTAATCGACAGCAGGGCACCGACCTTCAGATCGACTCGGGCAACGCGGGCGGCGTTGTGTTGGCGCGCCACCTCGTTAATGTGGCGCAGCAGTGCGGTCATGAGTGAGGATTCGTGCATTGTGCGATCTCCTGGGCCACGCGCTCAACGGCCAGCAGCACTTCGGGCGAGGGCGGGCTGCCCTGGTCAAAGCGCGCGCCTTCAATTCCGTAGAGAGTCAGCCGGGGCGGCAGGCGGCGCAAGACGCGGGCCAGTTCAATCGCCTCGGCCACCCCGAAAGCATGCGTGGACCCCACAAAGCACTCGCGCGGCAGCGGCGCGGCCAGGGGATCCCAGACGGTAATCGTACCGGGCGGCTGCCCGCTCACGACGGCGTCGATGAGGATGACGCTCTCGGCGCCGGCCCAGCCGTCCATGAGTGCAATCGCCTCGCCACTACAGCCGGCCGCGGCGATGCCCAAGGCATGCAGCCGGCGCGCCGCCAGCAACCCCGCGGCGTCGTCGCCGCGATGGAGGTTGCCGCAGCCAATCACTCGGGTCATGTCATGTCCGATCGAGGTTGAGCTTCAAAAAATGCGTGGCGCAGGAAATGCAAGGGTCGTAGTTGCGGACGGCTTGCTCGGCCCGCAGCGTGATTTCGGCGTCTGATTCGGCCACCAGTCCGGGCATCAGCTCGCGAAGGTCGTCTTCGATGCGGGGCTGGTTTTGCGAGGTCGGCGGAACGATTTTGGCCGTAACGATCAGGCCGTGCTCGTCCAACTCATAGCGGTGGTAGAGAATGCCGCGCGGAGCCTCCGTGGCGGCGCGCCCGATGGCGGAGCGCGGCCGCACCTTCACTCGCGGCTCGGGCGGCGGCTCATAAGCATCGAGGATGCGCAACGCCTCGTGGCAGGCAAACACCAGTTCCACGGCGCGCACTCCGATGCTGCGGAACGGATTGCGCACAGGCGGCGTAAGGCGGCAGTCGCGGGCCACCTGCTGGGCGATCTCGGGCAGCTTGTCGAAGTTCAGGTTGAACCGCGACAGCGGACCCACCAGGTAAGAGCCAAAGCCGCGGTGGTAGGAGTGCAAGGCGTTGGAGTGCTTCACGTGGCGCTCCTGGAAGTGGTCCTCATACTCGTCAGCCGAGATGTCGAGGCCGCGGTTGGAGACAATGCGGCCTTCGTTCAGCGGGTACTCCGTGGGGTGGCGCAGAGCGACGAATTCATAGTCCGGCTCGAAGGTGATGCATTCGAAGGTGGAGACCAGCTTCGCGGTGGCGATCGAGGCATCGAGCGCCCACTTCAGCTCCTCGCGCAACGGTTCCAGCTCCGCGCGTGAAGGCACACGGTGGAAACCGCCCACGGCTGCCGAGACGGGGTGGATCTCACGTCCGCCGAGGAGCGTGACGATCTGATTGCCCGCCTTCTTCAGGCGCAGCCCCATCTCCACGGTCTCTTTGTGATCGCGGGCCAGGGCGATGGCGTCGGGATAGCCGAGAAAATCAGGGGCGTGCAGCAGGAACACGTGCAGCCCGTGGCTTTCGATCCACTCGCCGCAGTAAAACAGCCGGCGCAACAACCGCACCATCGGATGCACATCGATGCCGAGGGCGCGCTCCATGGCGTGAATCGCGCTCATCTGGTAGGCGATCGGACAGATGCCGCAGATGCGCGCCGTGATGTCGGGCGCCTCGGAAAAGGTCCGCCCGCGCAAAAACGCTTCAAACAGCCGCGGCGGCTCGAAGATCTTCAGCTGTACATCTTCGACACGTTCGCCCTTCATCTTCACGTAGAGCGCCCCTTCGCCCTCCACTCGGGCCATGTAGTCGACCTTGATCGTGCGGTTGCGTGGCGTACTCATGAGCGATGGCCCTCCCCCGAAGCCTGCCGGAACGGCCAGGCCCAGGCATTGAATCCGCGAAACGCGCGCGTGATGTCGCCGCTGCTTTGCCCGAGCACACGGAATTGCTGGCTGAGCGAGGCGGTGTTGGGCGATTCCATCGGGCCGAAGCAGCCGTAGCAGCCGCGGTTGTACGCCGGGCACAGCGCGCCGCAACCGGCCTGCGTCACCGGACCAAGACAGGGGGTTCCGTGCGCCACCATCGTGCAGACGTTGCCTCTCCGCTTGCACTCCATGCAGACGCTGTAGGTGGGCACGTTCGGCTTGCGGCCGGCCAGCGTCGCCGAGATCACCTCAAGGAGTTGGTGTTTGCTGATCGGGCAGCCGCGCAGTTCGAAATCCACCGGCACATGCTCGGCAATGGAGGTCGAGGTCTTGAGCGTGCTGATGAACTGCGGCGAGGCATACACGGCGCGAACAAACTCGTCCACCTCAGCCCAGTTGCGCAGCGCTTGTATGCCGCCCGCCGTGGCGCAGGCGCCGATGGTGATCAGCGTGCGGCACTGGCGGCGGATGTGCTGGATGCGCTCAGCGTCGTGGTGCGTCGTCACCGAGCCTTCCACCAGGCCGATGTCGTACGGCCCCTTCTTCATAATGCTGCTGGCCTCGGGAAAGTAGGCGATGTCGATGGCCCTGGCCACGGCCAGCAATTCATCCTCGGCGTCGAGCAGGCTGAGCTGGCAGCCGTCACAGGAGGCGAATTTGAACACACCGACTTTGGGGCGCGCCTGGCTCTTAGATCTCATATGCCTCCATTCGCGACTGAATGCGGTCGTAGGAGAACACGGGACCGTCCTTGCAGATAAAGTCCGGCCCATACTGGCAGTGGCCGCAGAACCCGCAGCCGCATTTCATGTTGCGCTCCATGGAGACGCGGATCTGCGAACGCTCCACGCCGCGCGTCTCCAACTCGCGGGCCACAAACCGCATCATGATCTCCGGCCCGCACACCATGGCGATCGTCCGCTCCGGACGCAGCCTGACATACCGGAACATCGTCGTCACCACGCCCACGTGACCATGCCAGTTCACACCGCCATAGTCGACCGTGGTCAGCACGCGCGACTCCGGCGCCTGCGACCACTGCGTGAGCTCCTTGCGAAACAGCTGGTCCTGCGGACTGCGCGCGCCATAGAGCAGCACCAGCCGCCCATACTCCTCCCGCCGCCGCAGGATGTGATAGAGCACCGGTCGCAACGGGGCCAGCCCAATGCCGCCGGCCACCACAACCACGTCTTTCCCGCGCGCCTCCTCCACCGGCCACGGCACGCCAAACGGACCACGGACACCCAACGTATCGCCAACTCCGAGACTGACAAGTTGGTTAGTGACCTGCCCTACCGAGCGCACCGTGTAGGTGAGATTCTGTTTATCGGCGGTGTCGCCACTGATCGAGATGGGTAACTCGCCGACGGCGCACACATAGAGCATGGAGAACTGCCCCGGTTCAAAGGCATGGCGTGGCGCGCGGTCCACGCGGCGCGTCACCAGCGTGAAGGTGTCGCGCGTTTCCTTGGTCACCTTTTCCACGCGATAGGCCACCGGCAGCATCGGATCGTCGGGGCTCATTGGTTCACTCCCCCGCCGTAGACATCGATCACCTGGTAGCGCGCGGCGTCCACGCGCCGGCTCATGATGTCGGCGAACCGTTTCAGCAGTTCGTAGCCCAGGTCGTGATTGGCCTCGCACTTGGTACGGAGGCATTTGCCGTCCAGCGCAATGGCGCGCACCTGCGTTACGGCCCGCGCCGTGAACCGCCAGTGGTGCGGAGGAATCAGCCACGACCAGCCCAGCACATCGCCATCGGCCAGCGTCTCCACGACGATCGGCGGACGCTGCGGCGCGTGAATCTCGATGGCCACCTTGCCATGACGAAGCAGGTAGAACTCATGCGCCTCCTCGCCTTCGCGAAACACCGTGTGTCCGGCCTCGAAGACAACGTTCCTCGCGCAGCCGACCAGTAACTGTAAGTAATAGGATTCCAGCCCCTCAACAAAAGGCTGCTCGGCGATGATCCGTTCCAGAGATTCCATGCGATGGCTCCTTTCCTGCCAGCAGTGCGCTTCAGGCCCGCAGCGCGCGCGCCTCTTCGGTGAGGTCGATTCCCGCCGGGCACCAGGTAATACAGCGTCCGCACCCCACGCACCCAGGGGTGCCAAACTGCTGTTGCCAGTAGGCCAGCTTGTGGGTCAGCCACTGGCGGTAACGCGATTTCACGGAGGTGCGGACGCTGCCGCCGTGGATGTAGGAGAAGCTCTGCGTGAAGCAGGAGTCCCACTTGCGCCAGCGTTCGGCGCGGGCGCCGTCCACCGTCGAGGTGTCTTCCACGGTGGTGCAGAAACAGGTGGGGCAGGCCAGCGTGCAGTTGCCGCAGGCCATACAGCGCTTGGCTACCGTCTCCCAGCGCGGGTGTTCGGCGGCGGCCGTGAGGGCCTCGGCGAGTCCCTCCAACGCCACGTTCCGCGTTTGCGCCCGGGCGGCAGCGCGAACCGTCTCGGCGGCCTCGCTCATCATCTCCGGCGGAGCCTCCGGCCAGCCGAGTTCACCGGCCACGGCCGCACCGGCGTCGGTTCCGGTCTCCCCGAGGTACTGCCGGCCGTTTCCCACTGGCGTCAGCGCCAGATCGAAGCCCTCCACAGCCCGCGGCCCGGTCTGCATCGATGCGCAGAAACAGGTCGCGGCCGACCGTGTGCAGTTGACGGCCACCACAAACAGCGCCTTGCGGCGCGCCTGATAGATCGGATCAGTGTAACGGTCACCCAGCAGGACGCGGTCCTGAATGGCGATCGCGGCCAGTTCGCAGGCACGCACACCAACCAAGGCATACCGTGGCGCGGAAGTCGTGTTGGGCAGAATCCGGAACGCCCCGTTCTCGCGCTCGGCTGCGAACAGCCGCGCCTCGGGCGGGTGGAGCCACTGCTTCCACGACGATGGACCAATCACATAGTCGAATGGCCCTGCCGACGGATCCCTGTTCAGGCGGTACTTTCCTGCCTCCTGCTCGCTGGCCCAACCTTGCGGCAGATCGGCTACCGAAGAAATTTCGTCGTAGATCACGGCCCCATCCCGCACTCTGGGCCCAACCGCGGTGTAACCTTGCTGGCGCAGCGCTTCGATAAGCCCATCTAGAGCGGGCTCATCCAAGCGAAAGAACCTCGGCATGGAGACTCCTTCCTGACTCATGGGTGGGATAGCACCCAGCGCGCCAGGGCACGGATTGCATGTGAAGCGAACACTAGCCGGTGCTCGATTGCGGCATTGCCGGAGGTTGCGGCAGATCCCCGACCGCTCTGTCGTAAATTCGTACAGGCACTTGGGAAGCCCGACAGAGAAGCAGTAAACAGGGTGCGTCTAGTTACCCCAGTGCGCGATTTGACACGGGCCAGCCACAGCATTTGACGGCCGTGGAGGGATGCAGCCCTTCACCGCGAAGAGCTGTTTCAGTGCTCAATCGGAGAGAGTTTCCGGTACAGTAAAAGAGGAAGGAGACGTCGCACCACGGCGCCCCGTCTGAACTCCATAGGCCCGGGTGGCGAAACCGGCAGACGCAACGGACTTAAAATCCGTTTTCTCGCAAGAGGAGTGCGGGTTCAAGTCCCGCCCCGGGCACCATGCTCCTGCCGCCAGAGCCGCACACTCCCCCCCCTCAGAGCGCCCCCAGCGGGCGCAGTTGTCCCCGCAGCGCTTTGTCGAATCGTTCCGCCTCGCTCTGCAGTGAGAGCGCCACAGCGGGATGCTGGGCCGCGCAATCACGGCTCTCCCCGACATCGCCCAGCAGATCGAACAACTGTGGCTGCGAGCGTTCCGGCAGTGTGAGTTTCCATTGCCGGTTGCGGATGGCGGCCAGGCGCTGGTGGTTCACGGGCCGTCCGCCCTGCGGCGTATATTGCAGGACCACCTCGTAGTAGTAGAAATTCTCATGCGGCGAGCGGGCCCCGGACGCGCTCAGCAACGGCATGAGGTTTCGCCCGTCGATGGTGTGCGGCGGCAGCGGAGCGCCGGCCAGCGCGGCAGCCGTGGGCAGCAGGTCAATGGTCGCGGCGATCTCCGAGCTCACCAGTCCGGCCGGGATGCGCCCAGGCGCCCAAAATACGGCCGGCACTCGAATGCCGCCCTCCCACACGCTGCCTTTGGCTCCCCTCAGTGGCCCCGCGTTCCCGGCATCGATTCCATACGGCGCCCAGGGACCATTGTCCGAGGTATAAACAACCAGCGTGTCGTTCTGCAGATTGAGTTGCCGCAGCGTGTCCAGGATGCGCCCCGTCGAGTCGTCGATCTCCTCGATGCAGTCGCCATAGCGGCCACGCACCGAGCGCCCGGCGAAGTCCGCGCCGGGGAACAGCGGCGCATGCGGCATGTTGTGCGCCAGGTAAAGGAAGAAGGGCCGCGAGCGGTTGTCGCGAATGAAATCGAGCGCCCGCCCGGTGTACTGGCCGGTGAGTTTCGATTGGTCGGGGTTCAGCGCCACAATCTCATCGTTCTGCATCAGCGGGAGATCGGGAAACCAGTCCGTTGGATAGGTCTGCCCCTGGCCGTCATAGCCGGTAAACTCGGCTCGCGTGCGCGCGGCTGTAAGGCGCGGACTCTCCCCCGGCGTGCGCTGGATCTTCGGATGGAACGGCCACATGTCGTTCGAATAGGGCAGGCCGAACCAGGAGTCGAACCCGTGCCGGTGGGGCCGGAAGCGCGGCGCATCGCCCAAGTGCCACTTGCCGAGCATGGCGGTCGAATAGCCGCGCTGTTTCAGCACCTCGGCGATGGTGACCTCGTTCTCATGAATTCCCGTCGTGGCGCGCGGGATGTGGTTGAACATGAGGCTGTTCCGCACCGGGTAGCAGCCCGTAAGCAGCGCCGCGCGCGAAGGGCCGCACAGGGGCTGGGCGTAAAAACTCGTCAGCCGTGCCCCTTCGCGGGCCATGCGGTCGATGTGCGGCGTGCGGATATTCGGCGATCCCTGGCAGCCCAGATCGCCGTAGCCCTGGTCGTCAGCCAGGATCACGATGATGTTCGGCGGGCGCGTGGCCTGGGGGCGGGCCACCGTGGCCGCGAGCGAAGCGAACAGGGCGCGCCGGGTCAGCGTAGCGGATGCGGGCATGCCCTACATGCTAGCGCGCGACTTGTAGGCCTTCACCACTTGGTGCGCCTGGCCCTGCATCTTCACTTTCCCGTGGTCCAGCCACAGGGCGTGATCGCAGAACTCGAGGATGGTAGGCAAATTGTGGCTGGCCAGCAAGATGGTTTTGCCCCGCTCGCGCAGTCCGCGAATGCGCAGCAGGCACTTCTGCTGGAACTCATCATCGCCCACGGCGATCATCTCGTCGATCACAATCACGTCCGGATCAAGCTCCACGGCAATGGCGAAGGCCAGCCGCATCACCATGCCCGAGGAGTAGGTGCGGATGGGGTCCTCGAGAAATTTGCCCAAACCGCAAAACTCGATCACCGCCGGGGTACACGCGGCGATCTGCTCGCGCGAAAAGCCGATCAGGGAGGCGTTCAGCGTCAGGTTCTCGTAGCCGGTGAGGTCGGGATGAAAACCCGCCCCGAGGTCGAGCACGCTCGACAGCCGGCCGCGCACGATCACCTCGCCCTCATCCGGTTCGGCCACCCGCGTAGCCAGGCTCAGCAGCGTGCTCTTGCCCGCGCCGTTGTGGCCGATCAGCGCCAGACTCTCTCCCGGGTCAATCGAAAACGAGATGTCGCGCAGCGCATAGAACGGATTCTCCGCGCTCTGTTTCCAATGGCCGGCCAACTGCCGGAACAACTGCAGCATCAGCAGCCGCCGCCCCGAGCCATGGGAGAACGACTTGGTGACGCCACGGAATTCGATGGCGGGCTGCGGGGCGTAAGGCTGCGGCATTAGAGGTAATCGTAGACACGGTGTTTGAGCCGCTGGAACATCGTCCAGCCCACGACGAGCACGGTGAGAGAGCTCAGGCTGAGCTTCAAGATAAGCGAGAACGCCGGCGCGCGGCCCTCCATCAGGATGTTCCGCGTGGCCTGCACGAGCGCGGCAATCGGGTTGAGCGAGTAAATCTCCACATACTCCGGCTTAATCATCTCGCCGCCATAAAAGATCGGCACCAGCCAGAACAGAACCGTGTTCATCGACTCCACCACATAGCGCATGTCGCGCACATAGATATTCAGCACCGACGTCGCCAGAACCATACCGATGATGAACAGCACATAGAAGCCCCAGATAATGGGCAGCAGCAGCCAGTAGCGGTTGATGGTGAATCCGTAGGCCAGCAGGAAGCCGACCAGGAGGCCGAACTGAATGAACACGTGCAGGCAGTTGGAGAGCACGCTGGCCACCGGGATGATCTCGCGCGGCACGGGCACCTTCTTGATCAGCCCCGTATTGTCCAGCAGGCTGGCCGTGCCCGTGGACCAGGCCAGCGCGAAAAAATTGTACGGGATGATGCCGCACAGCACGAATACCGGAAAGGCCGCGCGCGCGGTGGGAAACACCTGCGTGAAGACGAAGGTGAGCAGCGCCATCATGATCAGCGGGTTGAGCAGGCTCCAGAAGATGCCCAGCGACATGTTGCGGTAGCGCGAGCGGAAGTCCTTCAGCACCAGCTGTTGCAGGGCGAAACGGTATTCTCCTTGCCAGCGCGGCGCGGCGGCTTCCGGGGAAAGGTGACTCTGCATCAACGGCGGACTCAGCGGGAATGTCCGGCGGCCCCGGCCGTCTGTGTCTCGGCCAGGGTCTGGCGGACCTGTTCTTCAATCCAAGCGTAGGTGATGCGCAGCCCTTCTTCAAGTGTCACGGCCGGCTCCCAGCCCAGCACCTGCCGCAATAGCGTGTTGTCGGAGTTGCGCCCGCGCACGCCCATCGGCCCGTCGATGTGCCGCAACCGGACCTCATGGCCCGCGATGCGCGCCACCAGGTCCGCCAGGTCGTTGATGCTGATCAGCCGGTCCTGCCCCAGGTTCAGCGGTTCGTGAAAGCCTGACTGCATCAGGCGGTAGAGGCCCTCCACGCAGTCGTCGATGAAACAGAAACTGCGCGTTTGCAGGCCATCGCCCCAGATCTCGATCTCGTCATTGCCCGTGAGCTTGGCCGTGGCCACCTTGCGGCAGAGCGCCGCCGGCGCCTTCTCCCGCCCGCCGTCCCAGGTGCCATGCGGGCCGAAAATATTGTGGAAGCGCACAATGCGCGTGTCCAACCCGTAGTCCTGCCGGTAGTGGAGGCACAGGCGCTCGGTGATCAACTTCTCCCAGCCATACGCATCCTGCGGCATGGCCGGGTAGGCGTCGTCTTCCTTCAGCGGGGCGACGTTGGCTTCGGTCTGCTTGTACTCCGGATACACGCACGCCGACGAGGTATAGAGCAGCCGCTTCGCGCCATTCACTCGCGCCGCTTCGATCGTATGCAGGTTGATGAGCGCGTTGTTGTGCAGGATCACGCTGTGGTTGTTGGCGATGAAGCCCATGCCGCCCATGTCGGCCGCCAGCGCGTACACGTCGTCCATGCCGGCGGTCGCCTGCAGGCAGGCCTCGGACGAACGCAGGTCCGCCACCAGAAACTCGTCGGCGTCGGTGGACTTGTATTCCGGGCGCTTGAGGTCCACTCCGCGCACCCAGTAGCCGCGTTCCTTGAGCGAGGTGACTAAATGGTGGCCGATGAAGCCGCCCGCTCCGGTCACCAGCGCTTTTCTTGCCGGCTGTGTGCTCATCCGGCGGCGTGCTCCTGTGCTGAATTCGCGGCTGTCGACGCAGCCAGACCGGTGCGCACCGGACGATTCCCCGACCCCAATGTGAGATAGGTGCAGGTCGCGTCAAAGCCCTTACCCTGGTAGAGGCGCCAGCAGTCAATCAGAATCAGCCGGCCGCCGTGCCGGGTGAAGTCCTCCGGCGTTAGCGCGCGGAACTCGTCCCACGCCGTCATCACCAGCACCACCTTCGCGCGGTCAATCACTTCCGCCGCCGAGGCGCCATAGTGAACCGAGTCGCCCAGTTCCCCTTTGGCCGAGGGCAGCGCCAGCGGATCGTACACGGCCACCGGCACCGAGCGTTCCGTCAGATACCGCGCCAGGGCAATGCCCGGCGATTCCTCCACCACGCCCGTTCCCGGTTTATAGCTCAGGCCGAGAACGCCCACCGTGGCCTCGCCATCGAGCAGGTTCAACACAAACTCCCCCAGCCGCTCCGTATGCAGCCGGTTCGTCTTGTGCGTGGCCTCGGCCAGTACGGCCTCCGCGCCCACCCGCCGCGCCATGGCCGCAAACGCCACGTTGTCCCGCGGGAAACAGGGACCGCCGTAGCTCAGCGCCCCCTTCAGATACTTGCGCCCAATGCGGCTGTCCAGGCCCACCGCCCCGGTCACCACATCCACATCGGCGCCAGGCACCTGCTCACACACGGCAGCCAGCATATTGGCGTAACTGATTTTGGTCGTCACGTACGTGTTGACGCTGATCTTGGTAAGTTCCGCGTTGACGAAACTCATGCGCGCCGCTGGCGGCTGGTTGTCGCACACACGGCGGTAGATGGACTCCAGCAGATCGCCCGCCTTCTGGTCCGACTCGCCAATGAGCAGCATGTCCGGGTTCAGCATGTCGCGAATCACACTGCCCAGGGCGATGAATTCAGGGTTGTAGCACAAGCCAAAATCAACGCCGCATTTCTTGCCCGAGATCTCCTCAAGCAGCGGCAACACCTCGTTTTCGGTGTGCCCCGGCATGACGGTGCTCGAAACCACCACCAGGTGATAGCTGTCCTTGGTGCGCAGCGCCCGCCCAACCCCCCGGCAGACTTCCAGAACGTAATCCAGACGGAACGTGCCATCGGCGCCCGAAGGCGTCGGCACGATCAGAAACGTCACGCTCGACTCGCGCACCGCGGCTTCGATATCGCCCGTCGCGCTCAGCCGCTCCCGGTTCCGGCTCACATACTCGGTAAGCATCGGCTCCTGCACCGGAGCCAGCCCGCGGTTGATGGCATCCACCGCGGCCGGGTTTAAATCCACTCCCACTACGGTGAAACCCTTATCCGCGAGAACCGCGGCCATGACCGCCCCCAGCTTGCCCAAGCCGGCGACAGAGACAGTGCTGAATGACATGCTTTGCATATTGTGACACTTCCCTTTGGGCGGCAACAAGGCTGAAGGATGCACAATTTCGCTTCGAGAATCGATGAAACCGTAGAGATTAGGTAAAAATTACACCCGCCAATCCCATGCAAGCCCCGGCCTCAGGCCGACCTCGCTTCTTGATTTTCCAATGGGCCGGCCTGCCCGTCGTCGTATGCTGGTGGGCATGGATCGGGTAGAACCCTACCTATCTCTTGTCGTAACGGCACGCAATGATGATCATGGCGGCGACCTGCTATTTCGCATGCAGGCCTTCCTCGATGGCTGGCTGGAACAGAGCAACCGCCACCGGCTGGAATCCGAACTGATCGTCGTTGAGTGGAATCCGGTCGATGGCCGTCCGCCGCTGGCCGAGGCCCTCCGCTGGCCGGCCGGCAACGACTACTGCACGGTTCGCATCATCACGGTGCCGGCCGAGGTTCATCTCCGCTACCGCCACTCCGATGCGCTGGGGCTCTACCAGATGATCGCCAAGAATGTCGGCATCCGGCGGGCCAGGGGCAAGTTCGTGCTCGCCACCAACATCGACATCCTGTTTTCCTCGGAGCTGATGGAGCGGCTTGCCCGGCGCGACCTTTCCCCTAACCGCATGTATCGCATCGACCGCCACGACGCCATGAGCGAAATCCCGCCCGAAGCCGGCATCGAAGAGCGGCTCGCCTGGTGCCGCCACCATCTGGTCCGCGCCAACACCCGCAATGGCACCTTCCCGGTGTCCCCGCACGGCCGGCCCGTGCCCGCGCAGTTCGACATTGTCAGCGCCGATTCCGGTTTTGTGTTGGAGACCGACTGGTATGGCCCGGAGTCCTGGGACGGCCGCCCCTACCGCTGGATCGGCGAACGCGCCACGCTCACATTCCAGCCGCCAACCGGCGTCGATCGCTCCCGCATTTCGCTGGGTGTAGAACCCGGCCCCGGAGCCAAGTACGGCCCGTGCATTCTCACGGCCATCGGCGGCGACGGTGCGTTTCTGTATGAGCACCGCATCAGCCGCCGTCAAACGATCGAGATTCCCCTTCCGCCCATGCCCGAAGAGGGGAGTTTCATCCAACTGCTGGTGACCGGCGCCAGCCTGCCCGCCGACAACGACCCGCGCCTCGCCAATGTCCTCATACGCTCCATCGAGTGGGGCGCCATTCCGCCTGCGGTCGCTGTCACGCGCGGCCCGCGCCTCACCTGGTGGCTAGGACACCTTTACCGCCGCTGGCGCGGCATCGAAACTCGCGTTGAAACCCGCGAAGAGCGCCTGGAAAAGGACCGGCAACAGGGCGTCGAATATGGCCAGGGTTGGGGCCATTGGGAAAAACTCGGCGGCGATCTGGCCCGCTTCGCAAGCCCGGCCGGCGAGGTGGAGTTGAGCCCCGGCGATGGCTGGCGTGAGTTGGAACTCGATGTGGAAGCCGGCCCCGCCGCGCTCGGCCGTCCGGTCCGCGTCGTCATTGAGAGCACCGACGGCACGGAACTCGCCGCCGGACTCCTGCGCAGCCGCAAACACCTCACCTGGCGCGCCGGACCATCCTCTCAGCCCGTGCGCCACGTTGTCATCCACGGCGAGTGCGAAGGCGCCACCCAGCCCCGCCTGCTCCTGCTCCACCAACTCACCTGGCGCCAGGGCAAACCACATGAGGCGGCCAGCAGCATGCTCATCGAAGAGGAGTTGCCCGGCCGCTTCCACCACCTCCATACCAATGCCTGCGGCGATTTCACACTGCTCTCGCTTGAGGCCTGGATGGATCTGCGCGGCTACCCGGAGTTCGACGCCTACTCCATGAACATCGATTCGGCCCTCTGCATCGCCGCCCACCACGCCGGCTACCGGGAGGAAATGTTCGAGGAACCCCTGCGCATTTACCACATCGAACATGCCCCCGGCTCCGGATGGACGCCCGAGGGCGAGGCCGAGCTCTACCGCCGCATGGCCAAAAAGCGCGTGCCCTGGCTCGAATACCCGTTCGTGGTGGCCTGGGAGCGGGCCATGAACCACTGGCGCAGGCCGATGATCTTCAACCTCGGCGACTGGGGACTGCCCGGTGAGCAGTTCAGCGAGCGCGTGATCCGGTGAGCGGCGACAGCGAACACATCTTCCGCGCATCGCCCGGCGCCGCCGGACAGCGGCTGGACCACTTCCTCGCCACGGCCCTGCCCGACTTTAGCCGTTCCCGCCTCCAGTCCTGGATCCGCTCCGGCCGGGTGGCCGTGTCCGGTTCAGCGGCCAAGGCCAGCCTCGTGCTGCGCGGCGGCGAGGAGATTGTCGTCACCCCCGCCGCGCTGCCGCCCCTGCGCGCTTTCGCCGAGGATCTGCCGCTTGAGGTCGTCTATGAGGACCCCGCCGCCATTGTCGTCAACAAACCCTCGGGCATGGTCGTCCATCTGGGCGCCGGTAACCACGCCGGCACTCTCGTCAACGCCCTCCTCCACCGCTTCGGCGCTCTCTCCTCGGAAGGCGGCGAAGAGCGCCCCGGCATCGTCCACCGCATCGACCGCGAAACCAGCGGCCTCCTCGTGGTCGCCCGCACCGACGCCGCCCACCGCGCCCTGGCCGCCCAGTTCGCCGCCCGCACCGTGGACAAGGTGTATCTCGCCCTCGTCCATGGCGTGCTGCCGCTCGACTCCGGCCGCATCGACAAGCCCATTGCCCGCGACCCCAACAACCGCCTGCGCATGACCACCCGGCTCGCCCAAGGCCGCGCCGCCCTCACCGAGTACAGCGTCCTCCGGCGGTATGAACGCTGCACCTACCTCTCCGTGAAGATCCTCACCGGCCGCACGCACCAGATTCGTGTCCACATGAGTTCCGCGGGCCATCCGCTGGTCGGCGACAGGCTCTATGGCGCGCCGCCGAATATCGCCGGCATCCCTGCCCTGGAGCGCTTTTTCCTCCACGCCCACCGCCTCGCCTTCACCTCTCCGGCCACCGCTGAACGCGTCTCGCTGGAGGCCCCGCTCCCCCCTCAGCTTGAGGCTGTTCTGGCGGCACTCCTATAATCGTTGCAGAGCACCTTCCATGAAGCAGTTCCTTTTCGTCCTCCTTTTCGCGGCTTCCCTTCTGGCGCAGCCGAAACCCCAGCCGGCGCAGACAGGTCCGCAACCGGCTCAGCCCGGCGTGCAGGAACTGGACGAATCCGAGCGCATCCGCCTCGACGTCACCCGCGTCAACGTGCTCTTTGCCGTCACCGACAAGCGCGGCCGCTTTGTCACCGATCTCGACCAGGAGACCTTTGAGGTCTTCGAGGGCAAGAACCGACAGCAGATCCTCGAGTTCGTCCGCGAAAGCGACCTCCCGCTGCGCCTCGCCATCCTCATCGATACCTCCAACTCCATCCGCGACCGCTTCCGCTTCCAGCAGGAAGCCGCCGTGGAGTTCCTCAAAAGCGTCATGCGCCCTGCCCAGGACAAGGCCGTGGTGGTCAGCTTCGACACCTCCCCCGAGACCGTCTCCGACCTCACCGGCGACCTCGATGTTCTCGAGAAATCCATCCGCGAGATGCGCCCCGGCGGCGGCACGGCACTCTACGACGCCATCTTCTTCGCCTGCCGCGACAAGCTCGGCCAGGATCAACCGCGCCACAAATACCGCCGCGCCATGATCATCCTCTCCGACGGCGAGGACACCCAATCGCGCTACACCCGCGACCAAGCCCTCGAAATGGCCCACAAAGCCGACGTCGTTGTCTACGGCATCTCCACCAACATCACGCGCATCCAGACCGACGGCGACAAGATACTCAAGTACTTCGCCGCCGAAACCGGCGGCCTCACCTTCTTCCCCTTCAAGGTGGAAGACCTCGCCCAGTCGTTTGAGAACATCGCCAACGAGATGCGTCACCAGTACAGCGTGCTCTACCGCCCCGAACCGCTCCGCGCCGACGGGGAATATCACGAGGTCAATATCCGCGTGAAGAACCGCAAGGACTACTCGGTGCGCGCCCGCAAGGGCTACTACGCGCCCAAGTTCAACTGAGCGCCCGCGGCGGCCCGAATCTCATCCATCAGCAACTGCGCCGCGCGCCGTGCCGCCGGAAACGCAGTTGCTAAGATAAGAACTTCCCCTCATGAAACAGATCATCACTCCGGCCGCCCGGCTGGAAGGGACCATCCGCCTGCCAGGCGATAAAAGCATCTCCCACCGCTACGGCATTCTCGCCTCCATCGCCGAAGGCACAAGCACAATTCACCACTATTCCACCGGCGCCGATTGCCAGTCGACCCTCGGCTGCATGCGCGCCATGGGCGTCAAAGCGGAGCGGCGGGACGATGGTGCGCTGGTGATCGAAGGCCGCGGTCTCGACGGTTTGCAGGCCCCCGCCGGCGACCTCGACGCGGGCAACTCCGGCTCCACCATCCGCATGCTCAGCGGCGTTCTCGCGGCACAGAAATTCACCTCGCGCATCGCCGGCGATGAGTCGCTCGCCCGCCGCCCGATGGACCGCATCATGAAGCCGCTCGCCCTCATGGGCGCCGAGATCGAAGCCATCGACGGCCGCTTCCCTCCCCTCACCATCCATGGCCGCAAGCTGAAGCCCATGCGCTATGAGCCGCCCATGGCCTCGGCCCAGGTGAAGACCTGCGTCCTCATGGCCGGCCTCCACGCCGAAGGCGACACGACCGTGGTGGAAAAGATCGGCACGCGCGACCACACCGAACTCGCCCTGCGCGAATTCGGAGCCGCCATCGACTTCAACGGCGGCATCATCACCATCAAAGGTCCGGCCCGCCTCAAGGGCCGTGAACTGGCCGTGCCCGGCGACCTCAGCTCGGCGGCATTCTTCCTCGTCGCCGCCATGATCGTCCCCGGCTCCAAGCTCATGATCCAGGGCGTCGGCCTCAACCCCTCGCGCTCCGCACTGCTCGACTGGCTCATGGCCGCCGGCGCCAAGCTGCGCGTGATGAACCTCGCCGAGGTCTCCGGCGAACTCGTGGGCGACCTGCTCGTCACCGCGGGCGACGTCAAGGGCGGCATCATCAGCGGCGCCACCACGGCGGCGCTCATCGACGAGATCCCCGTCCTCAGCGTCCTCGGCGCCGTGAGCCGCGACGGTCTCGTCGTGAAGGATGCCCGCGAACTGCGCGTGAAGGAAACCGACCGCATCGCCACGGTCGCTGAAAACATGCAGCGCATGGGCGTCAGCATCGAGGTCCACGACGACGGCTTCCGCATTCCCGGCATGCAGAAGTTCCACGCCGCCCCGGTGGACAGTTTCGGTGACCACCGCATCGCCATGGCCTTTGCCGTGGCCGCCCTCGCCGCCGATGGCGACACCACCGTCGACAACGCCGAAGCGGCCAGCGTGTCGTTTCCGGAATTTTACGCTACACTGCGGCAGATCACCGCGTAGCGGCGAACGGAACGGGGTAAACCTGCCATGGCGATGCAACCGGCGCCCGATTTGACACTTGAGGGCCTCGTGCATGATTTGCGGAACGTGTTGGAGACCATTTCAGACTCAGCGGAGCTGATCGCCGCCGACCCCAAACACGCCAAACTGGCCGGCACCATCCGCCGCAGCGTGCAGCGCGGCGCGCGCATGCTCACCAGCTTTCACGAAAGCACGCTCGCAGCACTGGAACTGGAAATCATCCTCGATATGGCCATCGAGTGTTCCCGCGATTTCCGCCAGGCGGTGAAAGGCCCCACGATCGAATTCACCCGCCAGATCGAGCCAGGCCTCCGCCTGCGCGGCAATCCGGCGGCTTGGGAACGCGTCTTCACCAATCTCTTTCTCAACGCCGGCCAGGCTATGGATGGCGGCGGCACCGTCGCCATCACGGCCCGCACCACCGAGCGCGGCATCGAGCTTTTGGTCGAGGATTCCGGCCCCGGCATCTCACCGAAGATCCTGCCGCGCATCTTCGAACCGCACTTCTCCACCCGCGCCAAGCGCAGCGGCCTCGGCCTGCACATCGTCCAAACCATCGTCGCCCGTCATGGCGGCGAGATCGCTGCTTCCAACCGCCCCAGCGGACAGGGCGCGATGTTCCACATCACACTGCCCCGCGCCTGATCGCCATCGAAGGGCGCCGAACTTCGCTAGGATAGTCCATTCCCCCTCATGCTCCTGAGCATCTTCATCTGGGTGCTGGCCCTCCTCACGGCCGGCATGTTCCTGGCCCGCCAGTGGTTCCCGCCGGCCATCAACGAGCACGCGCGCAATTTCGATTCCCAGTTCCAACTCACGCTCTTGCTCACCGGCGGCATCTTCCTTGTGGCGCAAGCCGTACTGGGCTTCGTCATCCTCCGCGCCCGCCGCCGGACGAAGTCTGAATACTCGCACGGCAACAACCGCCTCGAAGTGATCTGGACCGCCGCCACCGCCGTCCTCTTCCTCGGCGCCGTGTTCCTCTCCACGCGGATCTTCACCAGTGTTCACCTCGGTGCGCCCGCACCCAACGCCCTTCGCGTCGAAGCCCTCGCCAAGCAGTTCTCCTGGAGTTTCCGCTATCCCGGCCCCGACGGCAAATACGCCAAGCTCGACGTGCGCCAAATCAACGACGCCACCGGCAACCCCTTCGGCCAGGACGAGCGCGACCCCGCCGGCAAGGACGACATCGTCACCGCCGCACTCCGCGTCCCCGCCGGCCGCCCCGTCGAGGTCATGCTCCGCGGCCGCGACGTCATCCACAATTTCTTCGTTCGCGAACTGCGCCTGAAACAGGACGTCGTCCCCGGCATGGTCATCCCACTCCGCTTCCAGGCCGACGTTCCCGGCACCTACGAAGTCGCCTGCTCGGAACTCTGCGGTCTTGGCCATCACCTCATGCGCACCGTCCTCATTGTCATGCCACCGGACGAATTCACCGCCTGGGAGCGCGACGCGCTCTCGCAATTGCAGCAGGCACAGGGGCAATAATGCTCGGACGCATCTTCTCCACTGATCACAAAGTCATCGGCAAGCAGTATTACTTCCTCTCGCTGTTCAGCGTCATGATCGGCCTCCTGCTGAGCGTGTTCATGCGCTTCCACCTGATCTACCCCGACAAGAAGGTGAAGCTCTTCGAACTCCTCTGGCCCACGGGCGCCGCCGGCGGCATCATGACGCCCGAACTCTACCTCTCCATCATGACCATGCACGGCACCCTCATGGTCTTCTTCGTCCTCACCACCGTGCCCCAGGGCGGCTTCGGCAACTTCTTCTTGCCCATCCAGATCGGCGCCGCCGACATGGCCTTCCCCCGCCTCAACATGCTCAGCTTCTGGACCACGCTGCTGGCCCTGCTCGTCCTCCTCGGCGCCTTCTTCGTCCCCGGCGGCGCGCCCCTCGGCGGGTGGACCGCTTACCCACCGCTCTCCGCCGTCGGCCAGATCGCCGGCCCCGGCCAAGGCGACGGCATGGACATGTGGATCCTCTCCATCGCCCTCTTCTCCATCGCCTCGCTGCTTACCTCCATCAACTTCATCGCCACCGTGATGGAACTCCGGGCCCCCGGCATGACGCTCGACCGCATGCCCCTCACCGTCTGGGGCTGGTTCACCACAGCCATCATCAGCCTGCTCGCCTTCGCCGTCCTGCTCGCCGCCGGCCTCCTCCTCTTGCTCGACCGCTGGGGCGGCACCAGCTTCTTCCTCCCCGCCGGTCTCGTCATCAACGACCGCATCCTCAAAAATAGCGGCGGCTCGCCCATCCTCTGGCAACACCTCTTCTGGTTCTTCGGCCACCCCGAGGTCTACATCGCCATCCTCCCCGGCATGGGCCTCATCTCCACCATCCTCAGCGTCAACTCCCGCCGCCCCGTCTTCGGCTACAAGGCCATGGTCGGCGCCATGCTCGTCATCGCCTTCCTCGGCTTCGTCGTCTGGGGCCACCACATGTTCATCAGCGGCATGAGCCCTTACTCCTCCATCGCCTTCTCCGTGCTCACCATGACCGTCGGCGTCCCCAGCGCCATCAAAACATTCAACTGGCTCGGCACCCTCTGGGGCGGCCAACTGCGCCTGAACGTGGCCATGCTCTTCGCCCTTGGGTTCGTTTCGTTATTTGTCGCCGGCGGCATCACAGGCATCTTCCTCGGCCAGCCGGCCATGGACCTCTACCTCCACGACACCTACTTCGTCGTCGGCCACTTCCACCTCATCATGGGCGTCGCCGCGGTGTTCGCCATGTTCGCCGGAACCTACTACTGGTTCCCCAAAATGTTCGGCCGCATGCTCAACGAGACCATCGGCAAGATCCACTTCTACATCACCTTCCTCGGCGTCTACGGCATCTTCATCCCCATGCACGTCGCCGGACTCGCCGGCAACCCGCGCCGCTACCCCGACTTCAAGGAATTCGAATTCCTTTCCGACCTCACCCGCCTCCACACCTTCATCTCGCACACCTCGTTCACCGTCGCCGCCGTGCAACTGCTCTTCCTCTTCAACCTCTTCTGGAGCCTCTGGCGCGGCGCGCGCGCTTCGCAAAACCCGTGGGACGCCACAACGCTCGAATGGAGCGTCCCCTCGCCCCCACCGCACGACAACTTCGGCGGCCAGCCCGTCGCCGTCGCCCATGGGCCTTATGAATACAGCGTGCCCGGCAGTGAGGCTGATTTCGTGATGCAGGCCGCGCCAGTCAAGGAGCCCTCCGCATGAGCGCCGCCGTCCGCGTGCGCGTCGCCTCCACCGGAGCTTGGCTCGCCACCGGGGCCATGATCACGCTCTTCTCCGCCTTGACGAGCGCACTCGTCATCCGCCGCGGCATCGGCGGCGACTGGGTATCTCTCGCCCTGCCGCCCATCCTCTGGCTAAACACCGCGCTTCTGGCCGCAGCAAGCGCCGCGGTGGAACTCCGCCGTTGGGGCGCTGCCACC